>JBBSLR010000542.1:0-2675 GCA_038255045.1 Phormidesmidales cyanobacterium | reverse complement strand
CGGCTTTGGCGACACCTATTTAGCCGAAGACACCCATCGGTTTCAAGAACTCTGCGTGCTGAGGGAGTTTAACCCCCAGGTGCCGGGCAAGCTGGCGGTGGATAAAGCCCAAAGCCTGTTTGAGCGCGAGGCCAGCATTCTCTACCAGATCAACCACCCTCAGGTGCCTCGGTTTCGCGAGCTGCTGCGCGACGAGACCCGGCTGTTTTTAGTGCAAGACTACGTCGAAGGCCCCACCTACCGCGAGCTGCTGAGCCGCCGCCGGGCCTACAGCGAAAGCTTTAGCGAAGCTGAGGTGGTGCAGTTTTTAATGCAGATGCTGCCGCTGCTGCAATACCTGCACAGCATTGGCATTGTGCACCGCGACATCTCGCCCGACAACCTGATTCAGCGCAACGCCGACGGTCGCCCGATGCTGATCGACTTTGGCGGGGTCAAGCAGCTGGTGGTGAATGTGCGCCATCAGCTGGGGGTGGCCCAGCCCTACCAGGCCACCGATGGCACCGTCACTCGCCTCGGCACCGTGGGCTATGCCCCCGAAGAACAGCTAGAGTCAGGCCAGGTCAGCCCCGCCACCGATCTCTATGGGCTGGGCATGACCGCCCTGGTGCTGCTGACGGGTAAAGAGCCAGAAGATTTGTATGACGGTCGCCGCGATCGCTGGCTGTGGCCCGAGCAGGTCGAGGTCTCGGCCACCCTCACCGCAGTGCTGACCCGGCTGGTGGCCCATGACCCCGGCGATCGCTACCCGTCGGCAGGGCAGGCCATGGCGGCGCTAAACCTAGCCCACCCCGACCCGCTCTCGGCGGCCTGGTCGCAGCCCATGCCGATTCGCATGCAGCCGATGGTGCCACCGCCGCCAGAGCCGATTATTCCTGAGCCGACTAGGGCCGTGGCCCCCGCTGCACCCCACTACCCATCCATGGCCTACGACCCGACGGCCACGGTGGCCCCGCCGCCTCGGGCTGTGCCGGTGCAAACGTCGTCGTCGGGCTGCTGGTCTGCCCTGGCTGGGCTGCTGGTGACGGTGGGCGTGGCTGGGGGGCTGTGGTGGTGGCTCGACCCGCTGAGCCAGTTTGCCGGCGATGGCACCGAGGCGGTGTCGCCCGGCGGCAGCGATGCCGAGAACCCGGCCTTGAGCGAGGCCGAGCGCGATCGCAAGCAGGCCCTGCGCGATCGCGCCAGCGCCCTCAGCGTTGACCAGAGCTACCTCACTCGCCTCACCGACCAGCTGTTCTACGAGCGCAACCCCAACCTCCAGGGCACCCAGCTCAACGACCAGCCCGAGGATGAACCCCTGCGCGCCCAGTGGGGCGGCATCGCCGCCGAAAACCTCGACCTGCTGGAGGCCCACCTCAGCACCGAGGCCCGCAGCCGCCTGGGGCGCTACAACCCCACCGACAGCGATCGCTGGCAGCGCCAGGTCAATGCCCGCTTTGTCAGCAGCCGCGCCCTCAACGATCTAGCCGACGCCCGCTTTAACCAGCTGTTTCCGGGGCGGGAGGCCAACAGCGGCTTTGTCGAAACCCCGGTCGATCAAATTTGGTTCGGCCTGGCCCAAGACCAGGTCAACGCCATAGAAAGCGGCGAAAACCTGACCGAGATCACCTTTGAACCGGGGGCCTTTAACCAGCAGCGCTCAGGCAATCTCAACCCCGGCCAGGGCCAAATCTACATTCTCAACCTCAGCGCCGAGCAGCTGCTGCGGCTAAATCTTCAGGCTCCGCCGGGCAGTACGCGTCTGTCGCTCTACCTGCCGGTGCCCACCGACGAGCTGCCCTACATCTTGGCCGATGCCGAGCAAAACACCTGGGCCGGAGATCTGCCCCAGTCGGGCTACTACGAAGTGGTGATGGTCTCCCAGGGCAGCACGCCGATTCCCTACAGTCTTACGGTGGCGGTCGATAACGTGAGCAACGACATCATCAATCAGCCCGATCCACCGGCCAAAGAGAACTAGCCATAGCCAGCTGCAATGGTGCGCCGCGTTGCGAGACCCCCGTGGCTGTGTAGGATGGTTAACAGCCTTTGCGATTGTATACAGCGGGCTGGGCGACAGGGCTTTGGGCCGATTGTGCTTAGTCCGAGCCAAGGCTGATGACGTTTCTTTTGACGCTAGTAGGGGGTTTAGGTATGACGGTGGCCAGCACGCAATCAATTCCGGCATTTTGTGAAGGCATTCAGCACTTTGGCGAACTGTTGCCCGAGTTTGCCGCCTACGGTCAGGCGGCGGCGATCGCCCCCGGCCAAACCGCCATCACCTCCCCCAGCGACCCCGTCGCCGTCTACCAAACTCTGCTGGCCGCCGATGCCCTGCGCTACCTCACCCTGCAGGTGACCGCCAGCAAAGAGTCGGGCCACCCCGGCGGCTTTGCCAGCATTGCCGATGCGATCGCCTCTCTGGTCATGCTGGGCCACAAAAACATCATCACCGAGGTCGGCCACCATGCCCCCGGCTTCTACAGCAATGTGTTCTTAGACCGGTCTCTCGAAGATATGGGCATAGAGACGGTGCAGCAATTGTGCGATCGCTTCCGCGAAACCCACGGGCTGCTGGGCCACCTGTCGGGCCAAATGCCCGGCCTGCTTAACCCCGCTGGCCCCCTGGGCCAGGGTCAACACTTCGCCATGGCGGGCGCTAAGCTGCACCCCGGCGTGCTGTTCCCCGTCACCAT
>JBBSLR010000541.1:0-2678 GCA_038255045.1 Phormidesmidales cyanobacterium | reverse complement strand
CTAAACGCCGTTCTCAGCCACGATCGCGTCATTTGCGAGCTGTTTCATCACACGCCCCTGCTGCCCCTGCGCTTTGGCACCCAGGTTGCCTCCCTCGACCTGCTCAAAACCCACTTGGCCAGCCAGGCCGCCGACTACACTGCCAAGCTCAACATTCTTGCTCCCAAGGTTGAATATCAAATTAAACTCATTGCCGCAGAGGTGGCAGCGCCCCCCCTGGCGGAGGGGTTGACCGGGCGCGAGTATTTTTTGGCCAAAAAACAGCGCCTCCAGGATCAAACCTCCGCCCAAGAGCAGCAGCAGGCAGAACTAGCCCAGCTTCTGGATCACATCTACAGCGCCTACGGCGACAGTATCGAGAGCGAAGCCCCCGCTGGGGAGGCGCGACTGTACGTGCTGGTTGATCGAGACGACAATACGCTGCCGCAGTGGATAGAGGAGATGCGATCGCATTCTCCCCACTGGACCCTCATCCTTAGCGAGCCTCTCCCCCCGTACCACTTTGTCTAGCAAATTTGGATTGTTAGACTTTGGATTTTGGACTGGAGGGTTTCCCAGGCCCACCCCAGTCCAACAATCGCAAATCCTCAATCTAAAATTTCTAAGGCCCCACTTGAAACTCGGGATACGCCTCCATGGCGTGCTCGCCCAGGTCAAGCCCCTGGATTTCTTCAGCCTCGCTGACCCGAATGCCTATCGTGGCCCGCAAGACCAGCCAGCACACCAGGCTAAAGGCCACCGTAAACGCCCCCACCGCCATAATGCCTAACAGCTGCACCAGCAGCTGCTGAATGCCGCCCCCCATCAACAGCCCGGCCAGGGGGCCTTCCCCCTCGGCATACCAGGAGTAAACCCCTGGGGTGACGCTAAATAGCCCCAGGGCAATGGTGCCCCAGATGCCGCAGACCAGGTGTACTGACACCGCCCCTACCGGGTCGTCAATCTTGAGCGCATCGAGCAGGGTGACCGAAAACACCACGATCACCCCGGCCACCAGGCCAATTAGCGCCGCGCTGCCCAGGTTGACGTAGGCACAGGAGGCCGTAATTGCCACCAGCCCGGCCAGCACGCCGTTGATAATCATCGACAGGTCGGGCTTGCTTAGATAAATCCAAGAGGTGACGGTGGCAGCCAGGCCACCTAGGGCAGCGGCCATGTTGGTGGTCACCACAATGTGGCTAATGGCAAAGGGGTCGGCGGCCATGGTCGACCCAGGGTTAAAGCCAAACCAGCCCAGCCAGAGAATCAGACAGCCCAGGGCCGAAATGCTCAGGTTGTGCCCCGGCATCGCCACCGGGCGAGCCTGAAACCGCCCCCGCCTTGGCCCCAGCAAAATCGCCCCAATTAGCGCCGCCCAGCCGCCCACAGAATGCACCACCGTAGACCCAGCGAAGTCGTAGAACCCTAGCCCGGCCATCATGCCGCCACCCCACACCCAGTGACCGGTGATCGGGTAAGAAACGCCCACCAGCAGCAGGCTAAAGATAAAGAAGGCCAGAAACTTAATCCGCTCGGCCACCGCCCCCGACACAATGGTGGCGGCGGTACCAGCAAAGGCCAGCTGAAAGAAAAACTTCGCTTCTAAGGGCACCCCGGCCCAGTCGAGGGAGCTAAAGGTGCCCCGGTAGGCATCGCCTGTGGCCGGGCTATTGTCAGCCGCTTGCAGCAAAAAACCCGACCAGCCAAACAGCGGGTTGCCGTCGCCAAACATGAGGCCAAAGCCCACCACCCAAAAGGCCAGGGTGGAAAGGCCAAACACGATCAGGTTCTTGGCCAGCAGGTTGACGGCGTTTTTGCTGCGGCAAAAGCCGGTTTCGAGCATGCAAAACCCGGCATTCATAAAAAACACCAGAAACCCGGCCACCAGCACCCACACTGTATCTAACGCCACCTGAAGGTCGTCAAGGTTTGTCCCCTGGGCCAGAGCAGCGGGGCAGAAGATGGCTAAACTACCTAGGGCCACCCAGGGTATGTAGCGCCAGCGCCCCCCCGGCTTGCCGAGGGGATGCAAGGGCTGGCTTGAAGCGCTTGACTGTTGCTGTAGCATAACGACCACACGGCTCCTATGGACTCTCTTTATAAGCCCATAGGTTGCCACGAAATACCGTTCATGGTGCAAGTTTTTATACCGCCATCAGCTTTGCCCGAAACCACACCAGCCTGATTTAAGGGGCGATGCCTTTAGGCGATAGCACCCTGGCGGTCGTCAAGCTCAGCCCTGGAAACTGAGGAGAGCGCAAGACCGCCTCTCCCGGCAATTCCTCAGCTTCGTATAGGCCATCCACCAGCGCCAGCACCGTCGCCTGCCCCCTGGCCGGGTCGACAATCCAATATTCGGGAATGCCCCGCGCCGCATACTCAGAGCGCTTGTAGCGGTAGTCGCGGTCTTCGTCGGCTTTGCCGGGAGAAACCACCTCCACCACCAGCAGCGGCGGTGGCATGTTTTCAGTGATAGTGCTGCGAGAGCTACCGTCCAAAGCTGCCACTAGCGCTTCGCTCAGCACCATAAAATCTGGAATCCGCACCCGTCCGGCAACGACGAGCTCAGTTTTTCCCTGCCGCACTTGCTCAAAGGGCAGAACCTTTAGGAATTGAGCGACTAGATAGCCGCCAATGACTACATTTTCTTCGCTCTCTGGCGGCATTTCGACAATCTCCCCATCCACAAATTCGCAGCG
>JBBSLR010000540.1:0-2680 GCA_038255045.1 Phormidesmidales cyanobacterium | reverse complement strand
GCTGCCCCTCGGCGTCTACGCCAAAGATGTCGTGCTGCACATCATTCGCAAGCTGGGGGTAAAGGGCGGCGTGGGCTACGCCTACGAGTTTGCCGGGACGGCGATCGAGGCCATGTCAATGGAAGAGCGCATGACCCTCTGTAATATGGCGATCGAGGGCGGTGCCCGCTGCGGCTACGTCAACCCCGACCAAATCACCTACGACTACCTGAACGGGCGCGACTTTGCCCCCAAGGGCGAAGCCTGGGACCAGGCCGTCGCCTGGTGGCATACCCTGCGCAGCGACGCCGACGCCGAGTACGACGACCTGGTGATGTTCAATGCTGCCGACATTGCCCCCACCGTGACCTGGGGCATCACCCCCGGCCAGGGCATCGGCATCAACGAAACCCTGCCTCTCCCCGATACCCTGCCCGCCGAAGACCAGGTGCTGGCCCAAGACGCCTTTGTCTATATGGATCTCACCCCCGGTCAGAGCCTCAAGGGCACGGCGGTGGACGTGTGCTTTATCGGCAGCTGCACCAACGGCCGCATCAGCGACCTGCGCGAGGCTGCCAAGATCGCCCAGGGCCACACCGTGGCCCCAGGGGTGAAAGCCTTCGTGGTACCCGGTTCTGAGCGGGTCAAGCAGCAGGCCGAGGCCGAGGGGCTTGACCAGGTGTTTACCGCCGCCGGGTTTGAATGGCGCGAGGCGGGCTGCTCGATGTGCCTGGCCATGAACCCCGACAAGCTTCAGGGGCGGCAGATCAGCGCCTCATCTTCAAATCGCAACTTTAAAGGACGCCAGGGGTCGGCCTCGGGCCGCACCCTGCTGATGAGCCCGGCCATGGTAGCGGCGGCGGCGATCGCCGGTCAAGTCACTGACGTGCGCGACTACCTGACAACCGCCTAGGCAATGTCTCGGCATCCCCCTGGGGGGTATCGCAGACAGCTAAATAGAACGCACTTAGTGCGGCAGATCACAAACGTTAATAAATTGTTCGCCTGAACTTAACCTAGTCTGGGGAATTTCTTAATTTAAGCCGTTGAATATGGGACGTGGGTAAGCAGCTAGTGAGATCCTAGGATCCATATTCTTAGGACTACCTGGGGATTGAGTTTAGGCCGTGCCCTTCAGCCGAGTGCTGGTGCTCACGCCTGCCCCTCGTGGCTAGCGCCTACCCGAGCGAATTCTAGGTACCCCCGTGTCTGCAACCGCAACGTCTGCTGCCCGCGATACAAGCCTGGCTGCCCACAGCCACCAGACCTTTATTCAGCTTCTAGAGCAGTTGTATCGTGAGCGCGCTCTGGTGCCCTACGGGGCGGGGCGACCGATTCCCCTACGGAGTGAGGAAGTACTGATAGTTTGTCGAGGGATTGTGCAGCTGTTCACCATTCAGCAGGACGGCAGCGAAACCCTGCTGGGGCTGGCTGGCCCGTCAATGCCCCTGGGCCTGCCGCTTACCACCGTTGACCCTTACTGGGCCACCGCCCTCACCGATGTGGATATGCTGACCCTGCCGATGGCCGAGATTGAGGGGTCATCGGTGCTGATGGCGGGCATGTTTCGCAATGTCACCCTGCGCATGCAGCAGGCCGAGGCCTGGTTGGCCCTCTCAGGCAAGCGCCTGGTGGCCGATCGCCTGAAGCAGTTTTTGCTCATGCTGGCCAAAGACTTTGGCCATGTGGAGCCCAGCGGCATTCGGATTCCCCTGCGGCTGACCCACCACCAGCTGGCCACCGCCATTGGCACCACCCGTGTCACCGTCACCCGCCTGCTAAAAGATTTCAAAGCCGAGGGCTGGCTGACCATTGACCAGCGCCACCTGGTGCTACAGCTCGACCCCAAGTTTCCGGCCAATCAACTGCTGAACCCGATAGCCCAGCGCTAGGTGCAGGTTCTATCCTCTGCCGCCAGGGCGATCGCCGCTGGGTAAATTCGGTGTTCTTGCCCTTGAATGCGGGCCTGAAGAGATGCCGGGGTATCGGTGGCGACCACCGGCACCACCGCCTGCATCACCACTGGCCCGCTGTCTACCGCTAGCTCCACGTGGTGCACCGTGCAGCCCGCCACCGTTACCCCCGCCGCCAACGCCTGGTCTACCGCTTTTAAGCCCGGAAAGCTGGGCAGCAGGCTGGGGTGAATATTTAGCACCTGACCCGGAAATGCGTCGATCAGCACGGCGGTGACGCAGCGCATCCACCCCGCCATCACCACCCAATCGACGCCGTGGGCGTTTAGGGTCGCGACAATAGCCTGATCGAGGGCGCCCCGGCTGGCGTACTCTCGGTGGTTGAGCAGCACCGCTGGCAGCCCTAGTCGCGCCGCTCGGGCCGCCACCTGAGCGCCAGGGTTGTTGTAGATCACCACGCGAATCTGGGCGTGCAGGTCGCCCTGGTGAATAGACTGGGCGATCGCCTCCAGGTTGCTGCCGTTGCCCGAGGCCATCACCCCCAAACGCAAGGGCTGTTCAAACCGGGGCCAAACCGCCGGCAGCGGCGGTGAAATTAGATTGGGGGCAGTCTCCACCATGGTGTTAGAAAACAGGGGCGTTAGAAAACGGGGGCGTTAGAAAACAGGGGCGTTAGAAAACAGGGGCGTCAGAAAACAGGGGCGTCAGAAAACAGGGGCGTCAGAAAACGAGGCAATGGGGTCTATCATATGACAACATAAAAAACCTCTGGCCCAGGGGTGAAGGAG
>JBBSLR010000539.1:0-2680 GCA_038255045.1 Phormidesmidales cyanobacterium | reverse complement strand
GTGGTGGCCGGGGGGCTGTGGGGCCTGCAGCGGTGGATTGCTAGGCGGGCGCTGGGGTAGAAGGGTATCCCTCACCGCTGCCCAAACTCATCCGTCGCGCCCACCAGGGCACTGGTAATCCCCGGCTCCATGGCCGAGTGGCCCGCCTCCTGCACCAGGGTGAACTGGGCCTCGGGCCAGGCGCGGTGCAGCTCCCAGGCGGTGGTGGCAGGGCAGACCACGTCGTAGCGGCCCTGCACAATCACGCCGGGAATATGGCGAATGCGGTGTACCTGGCTCAGAATGTGGTCGTCGCGGTCAAAAAAGCCCCGATTCATAAAGTAGTGGCACTCGATGCGGGCAAAGGCCAGGGCAAACTCGTCGTCGCTGAAGTGGTGCATCAGGCCGGGGTCTTGCACCAGTTTGCTGGTGCTGGCTTCCCACAGGGCCCAGGCGCGGGCGGCGGCGCGGCGTGCTTCGAGGTTGTCGCTGGTGAGGCGGCGGTAGTAGGCGGCCACCAAGTCACCGCGCTCGGCCTCGGGGATGGGGGCCAGGTATTGCTCCCAGGCGTCGGGGTAGAGGTAGCTGGCCCCTTCTTGATAAAACCAGCTGATCTCTCGCTGGCGCAGGGTAAAAATGCCGCGCAGAATCAGACCAACGCAGCGATCGGGGTGAGTTTGGGCGTAGGCCAGGGCCAGGGTGCTGCCCCAGCTGCCGCCAAAAACGGTCCACTGCTCAATGCCCAGGTGGCGGCGAATTTTCTCAATATCGCTCACCAGCGCCCAGGTGTTGTTGTCGTTGAGATCGGCGTGGGGCAGGCTCTTGCCGCAGCCCCGCTGGTCAAATAGCACAATGCGCCAGCGCTGGGGGTCAAAAAACTGGCGGTAGGTGGGGTTAATGCCGCCCCCCGGCCCGCCGTGCAAAAAGACTACAGGCTTGCCTGCGGGGTTGCCGACCTGTTCTACATAGAGCCGATGTCGGTCTGAGACCGCCAGATATTCGGCCTGGTAAGGCTCAAGGGGAGGATACAGTTGGCCCATGGCGATAGTTTAGTGCCTGCGGGGGAATGCGTTGGGGGAATGCGTCCGGGGGAATGGGTTCAGCGAACGCGTTCGGCAAACGACAGACTGAGCCACACTATAGCCTGGCACCTCCGGCTCTGGGATCGCCACCGTGGCCCACCCCGGCCAGTTGATAGAGCGGCGAGGCGGCCCGGTTGTGGCGGTCGGGCTGAGGTTCTTTGGGTGTATTTTCCCCAGGAGTTACCGACGACTCCTGGGGCGGGTCTTTACCACCTGCCACTCCCCCGTCTGCGGATCGCGCTGGGTGATAAACGGGTTGCTTTTGAGAGGTTTTCTGCAGGGGTTGGCCATGATGCTTCTGGTCTCAAAGTTGTTTCCATAGTAAGAAATGACACATGACCTACGGGTGACCCACAGCCGGTGCCCCTGGTGATCTCGTCGCGCTGCCCGCGTGATCTGGGTCACAAATTGGCCTCTGGTAGCAGCAGCGCAGGCCCACCGGTCAGAAGTTGGATTCAAAAGTTGGATCATGAAGTTGGATTCAAAAGTTGGAGCCGAAATGATGCGGTTTCTGAAATCTGCGCTAACATCCTCAAGACATATAGAGAGGACGGGCAAAAAGTCGTTGATGCTTGACCGTCTGCCGGTTCACCCTCAAGCAATAGGCAGTATTCGTGATGGCAATGCAAAGTGGTTTGTTCGGGCTAAAAGCCTTGTTCGAGTTAAAAAACTTCTTCGGGTTGAAAGGTTGGCTGGGGCTAAGTCTGCCCGCGTTTGGGTATGTTTCGACCGCCGCGATCGCCGCCGCCGTGCTGGGTCTGGCACCCCAGGGGCTAACCCAGGGCTACGACGCAGTGCCGCCCCTGCCCGCTGGGGCGTTGCCGGTGCCGGGGACGGCCCCCACCGGCGGCCAGCAGTATTTGATCTACGTCAACGACACCAGCGACGCCACCCTAAGCCAGGTGCGCACCGTCGAGCCAACCGCCTTTCGCACCAATTTTCAAGGGCGATCGGTGATTCAGGCGGGTCGGTTTAATATGTCCGGCAATGCCCAGCAGCGTGTTTCTGATCTCGCTGCCCTAGGGGTGCGGGCCGAGCTGGCCCAGGTGGCGGCAGCGATTCCCTACTACGCTCACACTCCGGCGCTGCCCGGCAATGTCTATGCCTCTAACGGCGACCTACCGCCTCTGCCTGACGCAGCCTTCCCCGGCGGTGGCGCAGCGGTGCCGGTGCCCGCCCTGCCCCCCGGGGTAGCCCAGCTGCCTTCGACTCCCGGCAACGTCGAGTTTGGCCAAGAACTCAACTACGGTACTCCGACCCTTCCCCCCGTTGGGGTCATGTCTCCACCGCCGAATGCGGCCCCGCCAACGGAGTCTTTCACTGTGCCCAATGCGCCTTATTTCGTGGTGATACCCACGGATACTGCGAGCTTGGGAACCGTGAGCAGTCAGGTGATTCAGCTGGGCACCCCGCCCGATCGCGTGCAGCAGCGCACGGCACCCCGTGGCCCCCACGTGGCCGTTGGCCCCTTCACCGATCGCGGCCTCGCCAACCGCTGGAACGATTTTTACCGCGAGGCGGGCCTCAGCAATAGTCGCGTACACTTTGAACGGTAAGCCATGCCGTTTGAGCTGAAGGGCCAGCACCGATGAAATCTCAGCATCTGCCCAGCAAAACCT
>JBBSLR010000538.1:0-2688 GCA_038255045.1 Phormidesmidales cyanobacterium | reverse complement strand
GCCCTCGACCACCCCTTTGAGGTGATTGTCTTTGCCGACGAAGAAGACACCATGATCGGGGGCCGCGCCATGGCCGGTACCGCCAACCTCACTGCCGCCGACTACCACCGCAAAGACGGTCGCCCCATCGACGACTGCGTCAACGCAGCGGGCGGCAATTGGCAGCAGCTGCCGCTGTCACGCCGCACCCGCGACGACATCTGCGCCTTTGTCGAGCTGCACGTTGAGCAGGGCGGCGTGCTCGAAACCGCCCAAAAGCAAATCGGCGTCGTGCAGGGCATCGTCGGCATGCAGCGCTACCAGATTCACATTGCTGGGCGGCCCAACCACGCGGGCACTACCCCCATGGATCAGCGCCAAGATGCCCTGGTGGCGGCGGCTCAGGTAGTGCTGGTGGTCAACCGTTTGGGCAAACGCCCCCCCGCCCAGCAGGTGGCGACGGTGGGTGCCCTTCAGGTGTGGCCCAACGCCGACAACATTGTGCCGGGCCAGGTGCAGTGCAGCATTGACGTGCGCGACCTCAACCAGCATGTGGTCAATGACCTGATCGACGATCTAAAAGAAGAACTGCGGCTGATTGCCCAGAATACCGACACTAAAATCGAGATCGTCCCCCAGCTGAATGTCGCCCCTAGCCCGGCGGCAGATCATATTCAGTCGATCATTGCGGAGGTGAGCGGCCGCTTTGGCCTCAGCTCTATGGCCCTGCCCAGCCGCGCCGGTCACGACGCCCTCGAAATGGGCCGATTTACCGACATGGGCATGATTTTTGTGCCCAGCGAGGGGGGCTTTAGCCACTCGGAAGTAGAGTACACCCCCCCCGAGGATTGCGTGAACGGGGCCAATGTGCTGCTAGAGACCGTGCTGCGGCTCGATCGCCACTATCGCTAGATTGCCAGCCCGCGGCTGGGCTGGTGGGATGGGCGATCGCGCGCCGTCAACAAGCCAAGTATGCAAGCATCACCACTGCCCGTCATTCCCGCGCAGGCGGGAATCCACTAGAGAGTATGGTGCGTGGCCTGGATTCCCGTTTTCACGGGAATGACAGCCATTGACTTCTGCTTCGGATGGATTCCCGTTTTCACAACTATGACAACCTTTACGTTCTCATAGCCGTGAACCATCTGGGCTAAGGGAATATCGGCTCTCAGGAAACGCCAGGGTGTTGACGTTATAGTGAAGTCAGTACTCCTACACAAATCGCAATCATTCCTATGGTTTTCTTTGGTCTCGGCAAAGGCAAAAAATCTGAAATGCCCCCCGCTAGCGAAGCGCTACCCGGTCGGGCTACCCCCATGGCCGTGCCCGACAAGCACTATGTCAACGGCAACCCTCTGGTACCGCCCTTCCCGGCGGGCATGGAGCTGGGCCTCTTTGGCTTTGGCTGCTTTTGGGGGGCCGAGCGCAAATTTTGGCAGCTAGAAGGGGTCTACACCACCTCGGTGGGCTACGCCGCTGGCTACACCCCCAACCCCACCTATCAAGAAGTCTGCTCGGGGCAGACGGGCCACAACGAGGTAGTGCAGGTTGTCTTCGACCCCGCTGTGGTCAGCTATGAGCAAATTCTCAAAACCTTTTGGGAAAGCCACAACCCCACCCAGGGCATGCGCCAAGGCAACGACGCTGGCACCCAATATCGCTCTGGCATCTACGTCTACTCTGAGGCCCAGCGCCAGCTGGCAGAAGCCTCCAAGCAGGCCTACGAAGTGGCCCTCAAAGCCGCTGGCTACGGCCCTATCACCACCGAAATTCTAGAGGCACCGGAGTATTACTACGCCGAGGCCTACCACCAGCAGTATCTGGCTAAAAACCCCGGTGGCTACTGCGGCCTGGGGGGCACCAATGTGTCTTGCCCAGTAGGCTTGGCGGTATAGCGCTAGAGCTTGATGCGCCGTATCTGAGGAAACTCCCCAGGGTGCGGCGTATCACCTTCCATCGTCAGAGTTCACGGAAACAGCGCCATGTGTGGGCGGTTTAGCCTCAATCAAACCGGCGATGACCTGGCGGCGGCTTTTCACCTCAAGGCAGTGCCGCTCGTAGCCCCGCGCTATAACATTGCCCCCACCCAGCCCGTCGCCACCGCAGTGGCTACCGCAGATCACCCAGACCCCTACTTTGAACTGCTGCGCTGGGGGCTGATTCCCAGCTGGGCTAAAGATCCGGCGATCGGCAACCGATTAATTAATGCTCGTGCCGAAACGGTGAGCGAAAAGCCCTCGTTTCGGGCTGCATTTAAGCGCAGGCGCTGCCTGATCATGGCCGATGGGTTCTACGAATGGCAGCAGAGGGCTAGCCGTAAGACCAAGCAGCCCCACTATATTTTTCTCAAAGGGCATCAGCCCTTTGCCTTTGCCGGGCTGTGGGAGCACTGGAGCGACCCTGTCAGCGGCGGCGAGCTGCAAACCTGCACCATTCTCACCACCGCGCCCAACGAGCTGATGGAGCCGATCCACAACCGGATGCCGGTGATTTTGCCGCCCGCCAACTATGCCGCCTGGCTCGACCCGAGCTACGACCAGCCCCAAACGCTTCAGGCGATGCTGCGACCCTACGAGGCGGCGGCGATGGAGCGCTACCCTGTCTCGACGCTGGTGAACAAACCCCAGAATGATTTGCCAGCCTGCCTCGAACCCCTTGATGCTGATGATGTCGAGCGTTAGGTGAGCTGTCTAGGTCGGGGATATATAG
>JBBSLR010000537.1:0-2695 GCA_038255045.1 Phormidesmidales cyanobacterium | reverse complement strand
GCTCCAAGCAGAAATCCTCTGAAGAGGATTGGGGGCCGACTCCCCCAGTCTGCTTTAGCAGACTTGAGCGATCAGCCAGGGAGTTTACTCCCTGGTGGTCGTAGCCGAAGACTGGCAAATCATTCCCGTTCTGGAGATTTTGCTGTATTCGACCGCCACCTTGACCGGGGTACCTGCCCACCTCCTACCCCTACACCAGATTCATAATCTGCGCCACCATGGCCAGACTCTCTTCGTAGAGCACATCTTCGCCCCAGCGCTGCAGCTGCTGCCCCAGCATAAAATCGGCTTTTTGGTCGGTCAGGGCCGTCACCTGCTCCACCTGACAGGCCTGGGCACCGCCCCCCGCTTCCATGCGCATGCAGCCCATGGTTTCAGAGCACAAAATAGTGCAGCAGTTGGCATTGAGGTCGGTGGAGTTTAGCCGCAGCCCGGTTAGATCGCCGACCACCTCGCCCAGGTCGGCCACCGGAATGCCCGCCAGTTCTGCCTCAATGGCCAAATCGTTAGGGCCTTTGAAATGGATTTTCTTGATGTTGTAGATGCCGCCTTCTTCTACATAATCAATCGGCTGCCAGCCCAGGCGACTGGCAAACCAGCCCAGGTACAGCAGTGCCTGGGCCGCATTGCCCTGCTCATAGTCAATGCTAATGCGGTCGACACTGATCAGCGACTCGCGCCGCTCAGGGGGGTCAAAGGCGGCGGCGGTCAGCTCTTGCCAGGGGGCGAGACGGTGCCAGTTGAGGTCGGCAATATAGGTGCTTGCCTCCATCAGCTCCTGCATGGTCTGCAGCTCGGCCTCGGCGTCGCTGAAATAGCTCGAATCGACAATAATGCAGTTGCTTGACTTGGCCAGTTTCTGAAAAATCACCTGCTCGGGGCTGGGGGTGGCCTTCCACCATACAAACTTGGGTAATTCTGGCAGGGTCAGGGAGGCAATCAGGTCGCTCACCCGCTCTAGGGCGGCCTTAGTGCCCCGCAGATTGATGTACTCACAGCAAACCAAATTACCCGAGGTTTTCTTCTGCACCGGGCAGTATACCGACACCTGGGCCGACACCCCGATGTCTTCACCAAAGGTGGGGCAAAGGCTAATGATCCGGCAGGGGTTGTGGGCCGAAATCGACTCGCTGAGGCTAAAGCCTCGCTGGTCGAGGTTGGAATACTGTCTTTTGCTGTCGGATAGCTGGGCATACTCCTGACGTATCCGAGTCAGGGTGGGTGGGTCAATGCGGCCTGTTACCCGCAGGTTGTAAGCTATCTGGGCCTCGCGAATGGCCTCGCGGGTCTGAGGGCCGTGGTTACTGTCGATAAAGCCGGTGTAATAGCCCAGGGCTGCCAAAACCTGCTGTACTTCTTCGGGCTCGTAGATCACCATGCTGAAGGTGGTAGCGCGGGTCGCCATCGGGGTGGCGGCCCCTGAGTCTTGCTGACGCCAGATATTGTGCAGCTCTGACTCAATCTCGTCGAGGGAGATATCCTTGGGCCTTTGCAGCGCAACAGTGGGAGTAGTTGTCATAGGGCTTTGGGGGTAGGGAGTAGGTGGGTGGATGAGTAGGTGGGTGAATGGGTGAGTGGGTTACAGGCGTCGCCAGCGACGCCCATCTTTGTTGAGCAAAAACTCGGCTTCCACTGGCCCCCAGGTGCCCGCCTCATACATGGGGATCGCCTTGGGGTCGGCGGGGGCGTCCCAGGCTTCGAGCAGCGGGGTCAGCAGTCGCCACGAAGCCTCGACCTCGTCACCCCGAGTAAACAGGGTTTGGTCGGCCAGCATGCAGTCGACGATCAGGCGGGCGTAGGCGTCGGTGTTGGCCTGGCCAAAGGCGGCATCGTAGCGAAAGTCCATATCCACTGATCGCGTCCGCAGAGAGTTACCCGGAGTCTTGACCTCAAAGCGCATGGAGATGCCCTCGTCGGGCTGAATGCGCAGAGCCAGCACGTTGTGGTTCATCTGCTGAGCCGCCGACTGAAACATCAGGTGCGGCACTTCATTGAAGTGGATGGAGATCTCGCTCACCTTCTTGGGCATCCGCTTGCCGGTGCGCATGTAGAAGGGCACCCCCTTCCAGCGCCAGTTGTCGATTTCGAGCTTGATGGCGCTAAAGGTTTGCATGGTTGACTCGGGGCTAGCCCCCTCCTCTTCTCGGTAGCCAGGTACCGACTGTCCCTTCATCCATCCGGGGGAATACTGCCCCCGGACGGCGCACTGGCTGATATCTTCGGTGTCGGCCAGGCGAGTAGCCTGCAGCACCTTAGTCTTTTCGTTGCGAATGGCGTCGGCATCCAAGGTGTTGGGCGCTTCCATGGCCGTGAGGCAAAACAGCTGCATCAGGTGGTTTTGCACCATGTCGCGCAGGGCACCAGCGGTTTCGTAGTAGCCCGCCCGGCCCTCTAGACCCACGGTTTCAGCCACGGTGATCTGCACGTGGTCAACAAACTGACGATTCCACAGCGGCTCAAAAATGGCGTTGGCAAAGCGAAACACCATCAGGTTTTGAACGGTTTCTTTGCCCAGGTAATGGTCGATGCGGTAGATCTGGCGCTCGTTGCACACATCCTGCACCACCCGGTTGAGCACCCGGGCCGAAGATAGGTCTTTGCCAAAGGGCTTTTCGATGATCAGCCGCTGCTTGTCGGGGTCTTCGAGCATGCCCGCTGCGCCCAGCTGCTGGGTGGCCTCGCCAAAAAAGCGCGG
>JBBSLR010000536.1:0-2698 GCA_038255045.1 Phormidesmidales cyanobacterium | reverse complement strand
CCCTCCTGTCACAACTTTTATAAATGTGAAACAGGAGGTAACGAAGAGGGAGTGCAACGCGAGCCCCACAGGCTTTCAATACAAGTCATTGAGATTTGTGAATGCCGGTGAGGTCCGATATCGTATCGACTGATCCGCGAAAATCCGCCGCATCCGCCCAATCCGCTTTTCCTTTTCTTGCCATTGAAGGTCCGTTCGCTCACAGGTTTGTAGTTCGTAGGGCGGGTGAAACGGAGTGGAACCCAACACTAGCCGATAACCTGGGGCTTGTTGGGTTCTGCTGTCGCGCCACCCAACCGACAAATTTAGGCTTGACAGACCACTAGCCCCGATTGAGTTCTCGTAGGTTGGGTGCAGCGGAGCGAAACCCAACAGCAGTAGGCCTTGTTGGGTTCCGCTAGCGCTTCACCCAACCGACAAATTTAGACCATTTTCCAGAAGTCGCCTAAGCAGCTTAGCTGCTGACTACGAGCCAAACGTAGGCTAGGGCACCCAGGGCGGTCACTCCGGCCAGGGCATCGCCCTGGCGAGCGATAAAAGCCTGAAAGATCGCCCAAGAGTCGCGCAACAGCTGTCGCCGGGTTTGGCCCAGCTCGACCATCAGCGCCTTGACCTGGGCGTTGACGTCTTTGGGGGTGAGCTCGTTGCGGCGGTAGGCGGCTTCTAGTTCATCTAGCTGGCGCCAGTAGTCTCGGGTGGCACCGATCAGGTCAGGAAGCATCTGTTAATTTTTGTAACTGCGTTGTTACAGTCTAACGCTTCGCTGATTTTGGGGTGTCTGCACAGCGGCATAGGTGAGTCTATCGGTTCGCCGCTGCGCTTATTCAACGGCTGGCTGCGGTCGGTGAAGCTGGGGGCGGGCCTGGTCTACGGTGGGGTCACCTCAGGGGCCAGGGGCGACTGGTCTATGCTGATAGAGGTACCTCTCGTCTGTTGGAGAGGTCTGTTCAGCCCTATTTCTCTAGTTGTTGCGCCATGTTTGCCACCACTGCCCCACCGCTGCCGGTCAACCGCGATCGCCTTCGCCCCGCCATTCAAGCGCTGCAAGACCAGCTGGTGGCGTGGCGGCGGGGCATTCACCAGCGGCCCGAGCTGGGGTTTAAAGAATGGCTCACCGCCGACTTGATCTGCGCCCAGCTCAGCGAGTGGGGCATTGACTACCAGCGCAACATCGCTAAAACCGGTGTGGCGGCGGTGATTGAGGGTACGCGACCGGGGCGGGTGCTGGGCATTCGCGCCGACATGGATGCCCTGCCCATTCAAGAAGAAAACGCCGTGCCCTACTGCTCGCAGCACGACGGGGTGATGCACGCCTGCGGCCATGACGGCCACGTAGCGATCGCCCTGGGCACCGCCCACTACCTGGCCCACCACCGCGACAGCTTTGCGGGCACCGTCAAAATCATCTTTCAGCCTGCCGAAGAGGGGCCAGGGGGGGCCAAACCCATGATCGAAGCCGGGGTGCTCACCAACCCCGAGGTCGAGGCCATGATTGGCCTGCACCTGTGGAACAACCTGCCCCTGGGCACCGTGGGCGTGCGCAGCGGGGCGCTGATGGCGGCGTCAGAATTTTTTACCTGCACCGTGCAGGGCAAGGGGGGCCACGGCGCGCTGCCTCACCAAACGGTGGATTCGATCGTAGTTGGGGCGCAGATTGTCAATGCGCTGCAAACCATTGTGGCCCGCAATATTGACCCCACCAGGGCGGCGGTGGTGACGGTGGGCAAGTTTCACGCCGGTACGGCCCAAAACGTGATTGCCGACACGGCCACCCTCAGCGGCACCGTGCGCTACTTCGACCCCGCCTACGCCGACTACTTTGCCCCCCGCATGGAGCAGATCATTGCGGGGGTTTGCCAGAGCCAGGGGGCCAGCTACAGCTTTGACTACAGGGCGCTCTACCCGCCCGTGATCAACGATGCCGGGATGGCGGATCTGGTGCGATCGGTGGCGCTGTCGGTGGTGGAGACCCCCGCCGGGGTGGTGCCCGACTGCCACACCATGGGCGGCGAGGATATGGCCTTTTTCTTGGAGGAGGTGCCGGGGTGCTACTTCTTTTTAGGCTCGGCCAACGCCGATAAGGCTCTGGCCTATCCGCACCATCACCCCCGCTTTGATTTTGATGAGACCGCCCTGGGGCTGGGGGTGGAGATGTTTGTGCGCTGTGTGGAGGCGTATTTTGCGTAGGTTGGGGCGCACAGCAGTGCGCCCGTACGGTGGGTGGTAGAAGGTGAGAATTTCTTGGGGCTGGGGGGTGGGGCGGGCGGCAGAGTTGCTATCCTTGGCGGTGAGGTAGAGAGGATTTTGCCATGGGGCTGATGATGCGGCGGGTTAGGGGGCTGATGCTGGGGGCGATCGCCCTGGTGGTGAGCATTTTGTTGACCCAGGGAATACATATCGGCGGTGGGGAGAATACGCCGGATGCGCTTCGCGCAGCGATTCCTTCGGGAATCGCCCAGGGTAACGCCCCACCCCCAGCCCTAGCCCCGGCCCTGCCCATGGTCAGCGGTAATTTTGCAGACCCCCAGGGCCGGTTTCAAATCGGCATTTTAGACGGCTACAGCGTCAGCTCAGCGGGGGGTAGCCCGCTGTTTCAGGCGGCGGATGGCAGTTTGGCCTACACCGTAGCGGTAGCACCCCTGCCTACGGCTCCGAGCCCCGACGCGGCCCTGATCGCGGCGGCAGACAGCACCTTTGG
>JBBSLR010000535.1:0-2702 GCA_038255045.1 Phormidesmidales cyanobacterium | reverse complement strand
GGGGGCTAAGCCCGGTGAGGGGGGCCAGCTGCCCGGCAAGAAGGTGAGCCCCTACATCGCCATGCTGCGCCGCTCGAAGCCCGGGGTAGCGCTGATTTCGCCGCCGCCCCACCACGACATCTACTCGATTGAAGACCTGGCTCAGCTGATCTTTGACCTGCACCAGATCAACCCCAAAGCCGGGGTGTCGGTGAAGCTGGTGTCTGAGGTGGGCATTGGCACCATTGCGGCGGGGGTGGCCAAGGCCAACGCCGACGTGATTCAGGTGTCGGGCCACGACGGCGGCACCGGGGCCTCGCCCCTGAGCTCGATCAAGCATGCCGGGGTGCCCTGGGAACTGGGCCTGACCGAAGTGCAAAAGGTGCTGATGGAAAACCAGCTGCGCGATCGCGTTACCCTGCGGGTCGACGGCGGTCTCAAAACCGGCTGGGATGTAGTCATGGGTGCCCTGATGGGGGCCGAGGAGTTTGGCTTCGGCTCCATCGCCATGATTGCCGAGGGCTGCATCATGGCTCGGGTCTGCCACACCAACAACTGCCCCGTGGGCGTGGCCACCCAAAAAGAAGAGCTGCGCCAGCGGTTTACCGGCGTGCCCGAAAACGTGGTGAATTTCTTCTACTACATCGCTGAAGAGGTGCGATCGCTGCTGGCTCGCCTGGGCTACGCCGCTCTGATCGACCTCGTCGGCCGGGCAGACCTGCTCAAGCCTCGGGCGGGGGCGACCCTGGCCAAGACCAGCCATCTAGATCTAACCACGCTGATGAATCTGCCCGATGGGCGGGGCGATGGCCCTGAGGGGCCGGTCTCTGACCATCGCACCTGGCTCAAGCACGAAGCCGTCCACAGCAACGGCCCCGTGCTCGACGACGAGATGCTGGCCGATGGCGATATTCAGAATGCTATTCAAACCCAGGGCGCGGTGGCTAAGACCTATACCGTGGTCAATACCAACCGCACGGTCGGGGCCAGGGTGGCGGGGGCGATCGCCGAAAAGTACGGCAACTCAGGCTTTGAAGGGCAGCTCAACCTCAACTTTGAGGGCACCGCTGGCCAGAGCTTTGGGGCCTTTAACCTACCCGGCATGACCCTCACCCTGGTGGGCGAGTCAAACGACTACGTGGGCAAGGGCATGCACGGCGGCGAAATTGTCGTCAAGCCCCCCGCCGGCATTACCTACGACCCCTCCACCAACGTCATTGTGGGCAACACCTGCCTGTACGGAGCCACGGGCGGCACCCTCTACGCCCTGGGCACCGCCGGGGAGCGCTTCGCCGTGCGTAATTCCAAAGGCCAGGCGGTGATTGAAGGCGCTGGCGATCACTGCTGCGAGTACATGACCGGCGGCGTAATTGTGGTGCTGGGAACCGTGGGTCGCAACGTCGGTGCCGGTATGACCGGTGGTCTAGGCTACTTCCTCGACGAAGACGGGCGCTTCCCCGTGCGGGTCAACCCCGAAATCGTCAAGGTGCAGCGGGTGATTACCCCGGCTGGGGAAGCTCAGCTAAAAGCGCTGATTGAAGCCCATCTGGCCCACACCGGCAGCCCCAAGGCAGAGAAAATCCTCGCCAACTGGGGTGAGTACCTGCCCAAGTTTTGGCAGGTGGTGCCCCCCTCTGAGGCCGATATCTCCGAGGCAAGTCCCGACGGCGCCAGTGCTGAGAAGGTGTTGAGTTCTAGCCAGTCCTAGGAGCCAGGGGATCAGGTGCTGATCCCCTGGCTTAAAACCAGCCCCCTGATAGCCGCATCCCTGTGTGTTAAAGTAAACCTCTGGTTAATGGCCTATCGTGAACTGCGAACGCCATTGCGGGCAGAGTGTCTGTTGGGGTGAGTGCGTCGTCTGCGGCCGAGATGCCGTCAGAGAGCGCTTTCCTCAGGTTAGGGTATTCCCTTGTTTCTACTGCCAATCTTCGTTTGCTGATCACATCTGCCCTGTTGTTTGAGGTTATTGAATGTCTAAGCGTCGCAATCCTAAGAAAGAAAAAGCCCTGCGAAATCAGGCCTATGCCCGCAAATTCCGCAAAAAGCGGGCGGGTAATCAGCGCTTCTTCCGCCGCAACAACACCGGCGCTACCGATGACGACAACAACGAAGAGAATAAAGAGAACAGCGACTACTCCAACAGCAACAACGCCTAGCCTAGCCCGAGCGCTCAAGCTAGAGGAGTTCAGCTATTCCAAAGCTTGGGCGATCAGCTTGGCGGCCTGATGGCCAGAGGCGATCGCCCCCTCTGCGTTTCCCCCCCTGCACCAGTCGCCACAGCCCACCAAATTCGGCAGGGCTGAAGAGCTTAGCACGGGGGAATTCAACGGTTTGCTGACAAAACCATAGCGCCAGCGATGGACTTGCATCCACTCCGGGGTCTTCAGCCATGGGCCAAGGTGCTCCGCCGCGGTCTTCAGCAGCGCTTGCCCAACTTCCTCTAGGTCTGAGCGATCAATATTGCTAGCGGCAAACGCTGCGCTGCTGTGCACCACAACCACCGGCTCTTTAGAATCGGTGCGTTTGCTGCTGTCTAGAGCTAGCCAGCGCAGGATGGGGTGATTGTCGCCAGTTACCATCCAACCGCCCGGAACGTTTTGAGCAGCAAGACTAGTGGATTGATGGGGGCTGTAGCCTGCCATCGCGGTAATAACCGCCTCAAATTCTACGGTCTCTAGCTGCTGCACCATCTCGCTCAAGCCCTCATGTTGCTGAGCTGCGGC
>JBBSLR010000534.1:0-2715 GCA_038255045.1 Phormidesmidales cyanobacterium | reverse complement strand
TGGCCCTGGGCCATGTACACCGTCACCAGGTGCTCTGCGAGCAGCCGCTGATGATCTACCCCGGCAGCATTGAGCGGGTCGACTTCAGCGAAGAGTCTGAGGAAAAAGGCTACCTGCTAGTGCAGGTGAGCAAAGACAACACCCAGGCCGAGTTTTGCCCCCTGCCGGTGCGCCCCTTCAAAACCATCCAGGCCGACCTCACCCAGGCAGAAAACCCCCAAGCTGGCCTAGAGAACGCTATTGCCAAAGCTGAAATTACCGATGCCGTGGTGCGCTGCCTCTACACCCTGCGGGCCGACCAGGTCGATCAGATCGACCAGTCCGCCCTCGAAACCGCCTTGGCCGCCGCCCACAGCTACACCCTGCAGCCCGAGCTAAAGGCCCAAACCAGCCGCAGCCGACTGCCCGAGCTGGGCACCGACAGCGCCCTCGACCCCCTAGCGGCCCTAGGGGCCTACCTGGCCAACCGCAGTGATTTGGAAGACATTGCCGAGGGCATGGTGGCCGCCGCCGCTGCCCTGATGGCCGACGAAACTGACGTTGAGCTGCCTCTTGATGAGACCGACCTTGCCCTCGACGACCTAGACAGTCTCGCCCTCGAAGAAACGGCCCAGCAGCTGCGCTTGCTCTAGCGGTCTCCCAGATTCTAAGTCCAGCTTGGCATCGGGGAGGTTCCCGTCGCCGCCGTAGGGTAGGCACTGCCAGCCCTGTCAAGGTGAAGCAAATTTAGGGGTCAATCCCTCAGATTGGCCGCTGAGCCTTGGACTAGAAGTCCAAGGCTCAAAGCAGAAATTCTCTGAAGAGGATTGGGAGCCGAGTTACCCAGTCTGCTTTAGCAGACTTTTGCTGTGAGCCAGGGAGTTCACTCCCGGGTGGTTGTGGCCGGAGTCCCTTAACCTATAGGCGTTTCGGGAATAGTTTGGCCACCTTGACAGGGCTGGGTGGGCACTGCCCATCACTGGGGAGAAAGTTTTTCAGAAATCGCCCCAAGTCCATCTCAGCATCCGTAGCTTGCCCCAGGCAAAATTCTAAACCTGAACTGGGATGAGGCTTAAATACTGGCCGAGTGCTTGCAGCGTCGCCCCTTGCAGTAACATTTACCCCTAGCCCCTAGAAACTTAAATTCGGAACCTAACTTCCCTTGAACCCCGTCTACCCATGAACGAGGGCGAATACCAACGCCGCATTAGCTATCGTCTGCTGCTGACTACCCTGTGGGCTACCCTGCTGCTATTGGCGGTGCAGGCCATTGGGGGGTGGGCCAGCCAGTCGCTTACCCTGCTGGCCGAGTCGCTACACACCCTGGTGGATGGCTTTAGCACGGTGCTCAGCCTGGTGGCGGTGACCTCGCCCCAGCGGCAGATGGGCCGTGAGGTGTGGGGCCATGGCCGGGCCGAGGTGGCGGGCACGCTGATGCTCTGCGCCTTTTTGGGCTTCACCGGGGTGAGCCTGTTGTTGATTGCCCTGCGCCAGGTGTTTAACGGTTTAACCGGGGCAGCAAACCCGTTCCCGGTAGAGATAGACCCCCAGGTGCTGAAGTTTACGGCGGCGATGGTGATTCTCAATGTGGCCCTGGGCATCTACGCCAGCTACCAGGGCCGCAGCCTCAGCAGCCAGGCGCTCAAACTCAACACCCGTCACTTTCTGGCCGATGCCTGGCTGAGCATTGTCATGGTGGTGGCACTGCTGGCCATTTGGCAAAACCAGCGCTGGCTCGACCCGGTCTTTGCCCTGGTGCTGCTGCCCCTAGTGGGCCGCAGCCTGTGGCGGGTGCTCAACGATCAGCTGCCGATGCTGCTGCGGCCCACGGCGATCGCCCCTGAGGCCATTGCCCACATTGCCACCCAGGTGGAGGGCGTCACCCGCTGCACCCGCATTCGCTCGCGGGGCATGGTGGGCCGCCAGGTGTGGGTCGAAATCCACCTGGTGCTGCACCCAGAGTTTTTGGAGGCGTCAGAAACCATTGGCGAACAGATCGACGCCCAACTGCGCCAGCGCTACGGCCCCCTGCGCACCCAGGTCTGGGTCGAGCCAGCCCGTCCCTACCAAGACGCTTTTTCAGAACCGGGCATGCCAAATTATTTGCCCCCTTCGTCTAACGGCGGCGGCGGTGACTGGGCCTAGGGGATTTTAGATTACGGCGCTGGCCTCGGCCCACTCTGCATCGGCCCCAGGTAGCGAGTTAGGTAGGGGGAGAAGACTTCGTAGATTAGGGTCAGCGGCTTGCCCCGGTGCCAAAACAGGTAGTGTCTGCCCCAAAATGGCCCCGCCTGGCCAAAGGCCTCTTCTAGCGCGGGCGAGTCGCCGTAGTAGAGACCCTGAATATCGCGGTACAGCTCAGTACGCAGGCGACCCAGGCTAGCCCAAATCGGCAGCGACTTATTTTGCAAATACTCATCCACGTGGCTGGCCTCCCACCAGGAGGCAGCGTAGGCGAGGCGCTGCCCCGAGGCGGTGCGGAGCCACACCTGGCGGCGCAGGCGGGGGCCGGGCACC
Source organism: Phormidesmidales cyanobacterium (assembly GCA_038255045.1). Taxonomy (GTDB): domain Bacteria; phylum Cyanobacteriota; class Cyanobacteriia; order Phormidesmidales; family Phormidesmidaceae; genus Nodosilinea. The sequence continues at coordinate 219 of JBBSLR010000534.1, read as the reverse complement.
ACGCGAATGATGTCGGGGGCACCGTCGGAGTTCATACCCACGGGGGCCATGTCGATCACATCGACCTCGGTGCGATCACGCGTCAGCAGCTGCAAATGGCGAGTGGGCGAGCCATCCCCCAGCAGCAAAATCTGCCAGGCCGGAGCGAGCTGATCGTGGGGCAGCCCCTTTTGCACGGTGGGCTGCCCAGCCTGCCAGCGAGGGCTGAGGGCGTGCCAG
>JBBSLR010000533.1:0-2730 GCA_038255045.1 Phormidesmidales cyanobacterium | reverse complement strand
AGTGGGTGCGGGTGTCGGCGTTGGCGATGTCGCTGAGCAGTTTGACCACCGCCTGACTGGTCTGCTGAAACTGGTCGGCCTGGCGCAGGTCTTTGCCGCCAATCAAGTTGTGGATTTGCCAGTCAATCCAGAGGGGGGCGGCGTCAATTAGCTCGCGGTAGTCGGCGGCGCTGTGGTACCGCAAAAACTCGTCGGGGTCTTTGCCGTCGGGAATATTCAGCACCCGCAGCTGCACGTCGCCCCGGTAGGCCATCTCTTCGACTTCACCGATCGCCCGCTGGGCCGCCTTGACTCCAGCGGCGTCGGCGTCGAAGTTGAGCAAGATTTGCTTCGACTCGGTGTAGCGCAGCAGCTGGCGCACCTGGGCAGCGTTGAGGGCCGTGCCCAGGGCGGCGACCGAGTTCTCTAGCCCGGCGGCGTTGAGGGCGATCACGTCGAAGTAGCCCTCGACGACAATGGCCCGGTCGTCCTTGGCGATCGCCGCCCGGGCCAAATCGAGGCCGTAGAGGGTCTTGCCCTTGTCAAACAGCTCGGTGTCGGGGGAGTTGAGGTACTTGGGCTTTTCGTCGCCCAGGGCGCGGCCGCCAAAGCCAATCACCCGGCTCTGGCCATCGCGAATCGGGATCATCAGGCGATCGCGAAACCGATCATAATAGCCATCGCCTTTTTGGCGGGGCACGATCAGCCCCGCCTGCTCCACCAGGGTTACTGGGTAGTGCTTTTGCTCGACCAGATAGCCGTAGAGGGTCTGCCACCCCCCCGGCGCGTAGCCCAGCTGAAACTGCTGAATGGTGGCGTCCTTGAGGCCGCGCTCGTAGAGATAGGCCAGGGCGGCGGCCCCGTCGAGCTGCTGTAGGGCGTGCTCGTAGAACCGGGCGGTGACCGCCAAGATCTCGTAGAGCTGCTCCCGCAGGGTCAGCTGCCGCTGGAGTTCTTGGCGCTTGGCTGGCTCTAGGGTAGTCACCGGCACCTGGTAGCGCTGGGCCAAGTCCAGCACCACGTCGGCAAAGGAGCGCTTGTTCAGCTCCATCAAAAACTTAAAGGCATTGCCCCCCGCCCCGCAGGAAAAGCAGTAGTAAAACTGCTTGCCGGGGCTAACGCTAAAGCTGGGCGACTTGTCTTCGTGGAAGGGGCAGAGGCCGACAAAATCTTTGCCCTGCTTTTTCAGCACCACGTGCTGGGAGACCACATCGACTATATCGGCGCGATCGCGCACCGCTTCAATGGTGTCGGGATGGAGACGGGGGGTATCCATAATGCTGAGCTGGGGGCGGGGCTAGGGGGCGGTTGGGGGCCAAACCACCAGATATGGAGGAATGGCTTGATTGTAGAGGAGTTTTTCGTCAACCAGCAACGGCCTCTGGGGTCGCTTACCCCATGACCTCTCTCCCAGGGGGGGTGGCAAAGCGATCGCAACAGTTTTCTATGAAGTCAGCGGCAACTATAGCGATGGCCATCGCGCTGAGGACATCCGCCCCTGACCGTAGCAAAAACTGGGACAGCGCCATGGTGTATAGCCACCGCTCCAGGGGGGCACGGCATATCCTTACTCGTTCTGGCGATGGCTATAACCGCGCCTTGGAACAGCCGACGGGCAATCTCAGGGGCAATCTTAGGAGCAATTTTAGAAGCACTATGGCCAAAAACAGCGGTGCCGATCTGCAACGAATAGTGCTAATCACCATAGCCCTGGCCCTACTGGGGGTCTTGGGACTGCTGCTGTGGGCACTGATCGACGTGTTGTTCATGCTGTTTTTAGGGGTGCTGCTAGCGATCGCCCTGCGGTTCGTAGCGGGCCAAGTGCAGCGCTTTACTCCCATCCCCTATCCCTGGTCGCTGGGGGTAGTGCTGGTGATTGGGCTGGGGGTGCTGGTGCTGAGCCTGGTGCTGCTAGTACCGGCGGTGATCGGGCAGTTTGGCGATCTAGTCGAGCAGGTCGAAACCGCCATCGTTTTGCTGCAAGACTTTCTCACCTCAGGGCCTTGGAGCGATCACCTGCCCCCCGATGTGATCGACGACCTCAACAGCACCACTAACCTGCCCAGCCTGCAAAACACCCTAAATAGACTGACCGGGGCCGCTGCCGAAGGCTTTGGCATCTTGGCTAACCTGCTCTTCATTCTCTTCACCGCCCTGTTCTTAGCCATCGATCCCCAGCGCTACCGCTCTAGTCTGGTGCAGCTGGTGCCTCCCCATGGTCGTCCCCGGGCCCGTCAGGTGATCAACCAGGTGATCGATGGTCTCAAGATGTGGCTGCTGGGGCGAGTGGTCTCAATGGTGGTAATCGCCATCGTGATCACCATCGGCCTGCACCTGCTAGGAGTGCCCCTGGCCCTGGCCCTGGGGGTGCTGACGGGGCTGTTTGAGTTTATTCCGGTGGTGGGGCCCCTGCTGTCGGCGGTGCCCGCCATTCTGATGGGGTTCATAGTAGGGCCAATGATGGCCCTCTATGTGGCGGTGTTTTACCTGATTGTGCAGCAGCTAGAGGGCAATGTGCTGACCCCGATCGTGCAGATGAAGACCGCCGACCTGCCGCCGGTGCTGACGCTGACCGCCGTGGTGGCTATGGGGCTGCTGTTTGGCCCGCTGGGGGTGCTAGTGGCCACCCCCCTGGCCTTAGTAATCATGATTTTGGTGCAGGAGCTATATATCCATGACGTTCTAGAACGTCAGCCCCAGTAGACTAGCCCAGTTAAATGCCCAAACAAACAACCCGCCTTAGCTCCCCCT
>JBBSLR010000532.1:0-2733 GCA_038255045.1 Phormidesmidales cyanobacterium | reverse complement strand
GTCGCCATCGAGAACGCGCTGCTTTAGGTCGAGGGCGTTGCTAGCCCAACTGCTAGAGTCGATGGTTGCCCCAAAGGGAATCGTCGCCTGGGCCAGAAAATCGTCTTGCTGGAACCAATCTATTAGGCGATCGCTGACGATGGCGGCAATTGGAATGAGAAGTTTTGTGTAATTTTGTGCGGCATCAACCAGCTTGAAGATCGGCTGGGGGGGCAAAAGCATGTTCATAGTCAGCAATACCTAATTGGGAGCAATTGCGAGGACATGCCTTAGGGTTCCCATATTACTCCTTGCTTAACTTAGGGTAAAGAGATTTGTTTCCGCAGCATCTCAATTTTTATTTAAGGTAAAAAGATTTGTTTCGGCGGCATCTCAGTAGAACACTATGTGATAAATCCGATAAATCCTGAGTAAAAGTTCACCCCCCCCGACCAGACAAATTTGCTTAAAAGTGTTCCAGCTAAATACTTATCTAGAGTTTTACGACAGCAGGCCCAACGGGCCGAGTTTACGACCTCAAAGGGGGCGTTTATTTAGATGGAATATTCTAAGCGGCCTGAGTTAGTGGCGAGGGAACCAATAGTCCTTTCCGTCTGCGCGCAATAGCCTCGGCCAGAAAAGGCCGAGGGGAAAGGTCTCTGCGGCGACAGGTTTCAATGAGGCTAGTGCCTGGTTAGCGCTGGCGATGCCATCGCTGGTGGCAATAGTCAGATCGGCCCCGCCAAAATAGTTGAGATCCGGGGTATGGGTAAGGCCTTGGAGGGCAGCATTGACAGCAGCCAGCGGCATCGCTAATCACGATGTCGGTAAAGACTAGGGGCGTGTCTTCAGCGGTGCGTCGGGGAATATTGCTAACTTGAATAGTCGGGGCTTCGTTGAGCAACTCTAGATAGGCTTGCAGGTCAGCAATGGCAAAGGGGAGGGCATGCTGTGGTGCACCCAGGCGATAGTCGAGCGCCCAAGTACCTCTAGACCTGCTGCGCCAATAGGGAAGGTTGAGGCAGCGATCGCCGCCCCAGCCAAATGTGTACCTCGTTGTAGGGGCCGCCCTGGGCGATCGCTAATGAGAGATTTCAGCACCAGTGTTGGTCTATCGATATGAGCCGTAGAGAGTCCCATTCTCTGGGTATCATTGAATCAAGTTTCTAGTTGACGTCCATGGCTCAGCCCAAACACACCCAGGCCCATCTGTCGCGCACGGTGCCCAAAGATCAGTCTGAGTTTTTTAAAAAGCGCACCCGCGACTCGATGGAGTATTACATGGGGGCCAAGCTGCTAGAGGTGGGGGTCAACCCCAAAATCACCGTCTACCGGTGGGCCTCAGAGATTCAGGGCAGCCAGGAAGTGATCACCGTCAGCGCCTACTGGGGCGAGTCGCGCGAAAAGCTTGAGGCCGAAGAATAGGCGGGTTTAATACAGCAAACGCCCTTTGCCTCTTTGCCCTGACCAAACCGAGCGCCTGGGGCGGCAGGAACGCCCTGTTTAAGGGAACGCCTGCTGCCCCAGCTTCACCATAAAAAAGCCGTCCATATTTTGGCGGTGGGGCCAGACCCGCACCCAGCCCTCGGGCGCAACCTCTAGCCCGTTGCCAAATCCGAGGTCTGGCGGCTGAATGCGCCAGGCTGGGTTGGCTTGGCAAAATTCCTCAATCACGGCCTCATTCTCGGCGGGGTGCAGGGTGCAGGTGGCGTAGACCAATGTGCCGCCCGGTTTCACGCAGCGGACGGCCTCAGCCAGCAGGGCGGTTTGCAGCTCGGCCAGAGATGCAGTGCTTTCGGGGTTCTGCCGCCAGCGAGCGTCGGCGTGGCGGTGTAGGGTGCCCAGGCCAGAGCAGGGGGCATCGACCAGCACTCGGTCAAATTGATCATGAAATAGGGCCAGATCGGTGCTGTCAACCGCCTGGGTTTGCAGGTTTGTCAGGCCTAGGCGACTGGCGTTGGCGGTGATTTTTTTGAGGCGAGAGGGGGCGCGATCGCAGGCCACCACCCTGCCATTCTGTCCCACGATTTCTGCTATCTGGGTCGCCTTGCCCCCCGGTGCGGCGCAGACATCCAGCACCGTTTCCCCCGGCTGCGGGTCGAGCAATAGACCCACCAGCTGAGCGCTGGCATCCTGCACGCTCCACCAGCCCGCTTCGTAGCCGGGCAGGTCGGTGAGCGCTCCCTGGTGGTTTACCAGGCGCAGCCCAAAGGGAACGTCGGGGATAGAGTCTACGGCAATGCCAGCTGCCCCAAAGGCGGATTGTAGGGCTTCAACGGTGGTGCGATCGCGGTTTACCCGCAGGTCGATGGAGGGCACCTGGTTAAACCACTGGCAGAGCTGCTCAGTTTCTTCGAGGCCAAGCTGCTGAAGCCACAGAGCGACTAGCCAGTCGGGGTAGCTGTGGCGAACGCCCAGGGCGATCGCCGGGTCGGCGGGCAGCAATAGCGGCTCAACACCATCCTCGCTCTGGCGCAGGTACTGGCGCAGCAGGCCATTCACCACCCCAGAGAGGCGGCCTAGGCCGTTGGCCTTAGCCAGATCGACGGAGGTATTCACCGCCGCCGAGTCGGGCACAGCGGTTAAATAGCGCAGCTGGTATAGCCCCAGGTGCAGCACCAGACGCAGCACCGGAGGCTGTTTATCGGCGGGGCGGGTGCCCAGGTGGTCGATTAGAGCATCGAGGGTGCGCTGGCGGCGGACGGTGCCGTAGACCAACTCAGTGGCAAAGGCGCGATCGTTGTCACTCAGAGC
>JBBSLR010000531.1:0-2736 GCA_038255045.1 Phormidesmidales cyanobacterium | reverse complement strand
CCACCGCTGCGATCGGCCATTTTGGCCCTAGGGGCTGTAGCGCCAGCGGGGCTGGCTGGCGACGACCGAAGGCTAAACCCACCGCCCCTAGGGTTGCCAAGACCACGGCTATGCCCCCTACAAAGGGGCCCCAGGCAAAGCCTGAGCGAGCTGGAGCAGCCTGGGCTGAACGGGGCACGGCCAGGGTGGTGGGTGGGCTGCTCTGGAGGGTTTGAGCTAGAGACCCCTGGGTGGCTTTAGAAAAGTCTGGCCCGGTGGCAGCGGCGACCTGGCGCAGGCTGCCACCGGGCAGCGTCGGCAGGGTGGCCACCTGAGGGGCAAAGCGCATCAGCCCCACGGTGACATTGTCGTGGCCGTTGAGGCGGTTGGCCTGCTGAATCAGCTCGGTCACCTTCGCCCCGAGGGGGCCGGAGGCAGTTGCCAGGGGCGCCACCAGGTGGGGCGCGAGGGCTTCAACCCGGTCGTAGTCACTGAGGCCGTCGGAGCACAGCAGCAGCAGGGCCGGGTCGTCTATCAGCAGATGCTGCACGGTGGGGTAAAGAAAGCCCGACTCGCTAATGCCCAAGGCCTGAATCAGAGCCCCGCTGCTGGGCAGCTGTATGGCCTCTGAGTAAAGGGCATAGCCCATCTGGGCTTCGCGCGAGGCCACGTCGTCATCGACGGTGATTTGGTAGCAGGTGTGGGCACTAATGCGGTAGGCGCGGCTGTCGCCGATGTTAGCGATCGCCACGTAGGGAAAGTGCACCAGGGCCAAGACCACCGTGGTGCCCATGCGGGCGCGGGCCGAGCGCTTTTCACTGTTGTTGCGCTCAGAGATACTGTCGTTGGCCAAGATCAGGGCCTCTCTGAGGCGCTGGGCCACCGCCGCCGGGGGCAGCTGGGGTTGTAGAACCAGCGATTCTAGCTCTTGCCGCAGCAGCTTAATAGCGGTTTGGGAGGCCACACTGCCCTGCTCATGGCCGCCAATGCCGTCGCACACCAGCAGCAGGGGCGGGGTATCAACGCCAATGGTCGACCCCATCAGCCGCTGCTGGTGAGAGGTTTGTTGGGGGTAGCAGGCGTCTTCGTTGCGATCGCGCGTCGGCCCCTGGTCAGTATCGGCGGCCCAATCGACCGTCACCAGCAACCCCTGGGCCAAGGTTTGAATCGCCCCCTCTAGCTCTTCTACCAGGTGGGCTGGCTCTGTGATCTGGCCTTCACTGAGAGCCTGGGTCAGCCAGCCCAGGTAGGGCTGTACCGCAGGCTGAGCCGTAGCTACCAGCTCACGCCACCGCTGCCCCAAGGCAGCCAGGGTCGGGGGGGCATCGTCAACCACCAAGGTAGTCAACCGCAGCAGCGCCCCATCGACCCGCAGGTCATCTAGGTTTAGCAGCGTCGAGGCAGTCTGCTGCTCGGCCAGGGCGGGCCACAGGGCCGCTACCTGACGCAGCCAGTTAAGCTGCCGTAGGGCAGAGCCACTGGCCCAGGCCTTGACAATCGACAGCAGCAGGGTCGCCTCTATATCACCGGGCGATGAGTCACCGGGCGATGAGGCATCGCCCGGTGACTCGCCCTGATGAGTTAGGCGAGTGCCAATGGGGGCCGCATCGAGCAGCAGCACTGGTGCCGACAGCCCGGTTTGCTCAGGGATCAGGTAGGCGTAGGGCCGGGGCACATGCTCGGCCAGATAAAACAGTTTCAGATAGGCCAATACCTGAGCCGGAATCTGCTCTAGGGTCGGCAGGGGGGTATCGGGGCGGGTGTCGAGCCACAGACGATAGCCTTTGGGAATCGGCCTTTGACCTTCCCGCCAGACGAGAAACCGCCCGGCAATCAGAGTGCCGGGGCGCGAGGCCAGAGGGCCATCGCTGACGGCCAGCAAAAACCGATAGGTCAGCGGCGTCTCGCAGACCTTACAGCGGCTCGCGGGCGGAGATGACACCGCGCGACAGGTTGGGTTAGAGCACTGGATCACGATCCTTGAGGTGCCGATAAACAGCTCTTAACGTACCTATAGTACCCAACCCAAAAGGATGTCGTCCTAGTCTAGATGGAGGGTCTAGATGGGGTTGCCCCTAGCTAGCCGCCGCTGGGTCAGGCTCTACCCGAGGCAGGCCCATGCTGTAGTTGAGGGCGCGGCTTTTGAGGTTGTAGCTAATCGCCCCCTGCTGCAGGAGCTGCTTGACAAAATACTCTAGGTCTGAGCCAATGCGCCGCAGATTGTAGTCGGTCAAATCTTCTCCAGCGGCGGCATCCACCAGGCGGTCAAACTCGGCGTAGACGGCTTTGACCGCGTCTTCAGACCAGTTGAACTCGTCGTCGGGGTCAATGTCTAGGGTGAGTTTATCGTCGCTGGGCACCAGTTCGTTGTCGGCGACAATGGCGGTATAGATGTGAACATGCCGGGTGGTCGATTTGAGCATCATGGCCGGGTTCTGCCCTTTCCTTTACGTAATCACTCTAGCGTGGTGCTGCTGTTGTGATTGTATAGCAACCCCTCGCCGCCAAAGGCTAAGAATATGCCATCTAACTAAATATCCCCTCTTTGTCTATTGGTGCGTTGCTTCGCGTTGGCGGAGCCTCGCCCTAGCGTTATGTACCCTACAGTGATTATGTTTCCGGTACTTTATTTGGAAGTATGCCCTTAAAGGCTAAAACAACGTGAGTTCGACAGAGAACGATTTCTTGACAAACAGTCTGATCGTCCCCTCCTGGGAGGGGTAGGGGTGGGTCAATCTGGAACTAGGAAGCCTTTTT
>JBBSLR010000530.1:0-2740 GCA_038255045.1 Phormidesmidales cyanobacterium | reverse complement strand
ATGATCGTGCTGGGCGATGCCCTGCTGTCGCCGCCGGTATACGCCTTTTTAGAACGGCTCAAGGCGATTTGGCCCCAGGCTCTGTCGGGCCAGCCCCGCAGTGATAGTCGCCTGCCGGGGGAAGATGGCTGATGCCTGTACCATCTCTGCTGGATCTCAAAAAAATACCCCAGCTCTGGGCCGGGGCAAGGGGTCGTTGTTGTTTTGGAGGAACGTTCATACTCTCCAGCGATGGCTACAGCGGCCGCAGTTAAGATTACGGACAGGGAGATTACGGTACAGAATTGAGATATAGCTTGGCCAATTAGCTGAGAACGGTGGCAGTTGCGGTTAACCCTAGCTAAAAACCCATCGCCTTAGCTACCGTGACGGGGTCAGGGTTGAGGTTGCCCTTCACCTGGTTGTTGCTGTGGGCGATCGCCGTGTCAGGATCTTTGAGGCCGTTGCCGGTCAGCACGCAGACAATCTTGGCTCCGGCGGGCACCTGATCTTTGACCTTCAGCAACCCGGCGACAGATGCCGCGCTGGCCGGTTCGCAGAACACTCCCTCTAGGGCCAGCAGGCGGTAGGCCGCCAAAATTTCATCGTCGGTGACCGCGTTAAACTCGCCCTGGCTGGCGTCGCGCACGGCTTCGGCCTTGGTCCAGCTGGCGGGGTTGCCAATGCGAATGGCCGTGGCCAGGGTCTGGGGATCGTGCACCCTGTGGCCGCTGACTAGAGGCGCGGCCCCCGCCGCCTGGAAACCCATCATGCGAGGCAGCTGGCTGCACTTGCGCTGCTGGTGATACTCGCAAAAGCCCATCCAGTAGGCGGTGACGTTGCCCGCATTACCCACCGGAATGCACAGCCAGTCGGGCGCGTCGCCGAGGGCATCGACCACCTCAAAAGCACCGGTTTTTTGCCCCTCTAGACGATAGGGGTTGACCGAGTTGACCAGGGTGATGGGGTAGTCGTTGGCCAGCTCGCGCACCATGGCTAGGGCGTCGTCAAAATTGCCGTTGATGGCCAACACCTCGGCCCCGTAGAGCAGCGCCTGGGCCAGCTTGCCCAGGGCCACATAGCCCTCTGGAATCAGCACAAAGGCCCGCATACCGCCCCGGCGCGCGTAGGCGGCAGCAGCAGCGGACGTATTGCCCGTGCTGGCGCAGATGACTGCCTCGGCCCCGGCCTCTTTGGCTTTAGAGATGGCCATGGTCATGCCCCGGTCTTTGAAGCTGCCGGTAGGGTTGAGGCCGTCGTACTTGACCCACACCTTGACGTCTTTACCGACGTGCTGGGCCAGGGCTGGCATCGGGATCAGCGGCGTGTTGCCCTCACACAGGGTGACCACCGGAGTTTGCTCTGAAACGGGCAGATAGGCTCTATAGGCCTCGATTAGCCCGGGCCAGGGCTGTAGCCCGGCGGCAGATCGTCGAGGGGCAGCGGTAGAACTAGCGGTAGAACTATCGGTGGCGGGAGTTACGCTTAGGGTCACGGTAGGTCAGCGGGGTGATAAAGATTCTGAGGAAGATTAAAGATCTGAGGCATGTGGCGGGCAGCAGCCTGCCTGGTGTCAGCGTTTTATGTCTCCTAGTTTACCGTGCGCCTTGACCCCAAGAGATCGTCAGGTCTGTTTTTTGGACGACGGACTGAGCACGGCATCCAATTCTCAAACTGCTCTAGGGTTGCTCTGCGGCTGACAACAGCGTGGCTTAAGATTAGTTTCTAGACAGGATGGTTAAAATGCCTTAACTTTCTGGGTGAGTACAATTCTCTATAAGATTGCCCCATGAATGCCCCCGTTGATCGCGCTAATGCTCAGGTGAGTGCCTGGTCAGATGGTGCACCAAAACAAATCGCGAACTCAAAAGCAGCCGAGTCAGCTGTGTTACTCGCAGAGATAACTCCTGGGCTGGGCGAGCCTGCCGCTGACGACAAAATTTGCTGGATTCAGGTGCGCCAGTCTCCCTATCCTCCCGATCAGCAGGTCGAACTGCTGCATCTGCAAGCGGAGGCGGAGGCTCTGTTGCTTCAGCTTCAGACCATGCACCAACGGCGGCTGGGCTAGCCGGGGGGGGCATGTGCCCAATCTGCGCCCCAGCTCTGCGCCACAACAATAGCTGGCCTGTGACGAGGAAAGTGCTCCACTTTCTGAAGAATTCGCTAAGGTAGTGTCAATCTGTGGGGAGATGCTGCGATGACCTACTCTATTAAGCCCGAGCCAGCTGGCCAAACCAAGCTTCAAGGTCTGGCTAATCGAAAGCTATATTCTGCGATCGCAGGCGGTCTGCTGCTGGCAGTGGCTGCTGGTGCGGCGCTCAAACTCACAACGGATGGCCCTAGCACTGCTCCGGTGGCCGACGTCAATGCCGATGGCGGCGCTGTTGCTCCCGAGGGCGAAGGGGCGCTGATTCCGGCTACCGGAGAAGCGGCTACGCCGTTTCAGTCAGAGCCTTTCTTCACGGCATCGACTCCCCTACGCCTTGCCGACCCCAGCCTGTTGCGCTCTACTTCTCCCCAGGCGCGGGTAGAGGCGGTGACCGCTGGTCGACCTGACCCCTTTGCATCGGTGGTGTTACCTGGCCCTCGGGTGCCCCGGCCCGACCCGGCAGCGGCAGTGCTGACCCCGGCACCGCCTGCGATCGCTGGTCAAAGATTACCTGCGGTGCCCGTAGCCGCCACCCAGAGCCTGCCGCCGCTGCCCCAGGTGGCCGTGCAGCCCGTCATCCTGCCTAGCCTGCCTGCGCCCTTTATGCCCGGT
>JBBSLR010000529.1:0-2741 GCA_038255045.1 Phormidesmidales cyanobacterium | reverse complement strand
CCTTTCGGCCCGGCAGCTTCAGCACCCGAAACTGGTGGGCATGGTCGCCCAGGTGCTGGCCGAAACCGGGCTACCGGCCACCCACCTAGAATTAGAAATCACCGAAACCGCCGCCATGGCCGATATGGCGGCCTCCATTGAGCGACTGCGCGAGCTGCGCCATCTGGGGGTAAAAATATCGATGGATGACTTTGGCACGGGCTACTCCTGTCTGAGCTACCTGAAGCAGTTTCCCCTAGACGGTATCAAGATTGACCGCGCGTTTGTGATCGATTTGCCCCACAGCGCTGCCGACCAGGCGATGGTCACCGCCATCATTGCCATGGCTCGGGGTCTAGCCCTGAGCGTGGTAGCCGAGGGGGTAGAGACCGCCGAGCAAAATCGCTGCCTCCACCACCTGGGCTGCAGCGAAATGCAGGGCTTTTTGTTTGGCAGGCCCCAGCCTGCGGCGGTGGCGGCGGCCTACCTGAGCCCTGTTTCGCCCTGTCTCCAGCCAGGCGCAGCGGCTGGCTAGCCCAGGGCCGTCTTAAGCTGGCGGCAAAATTCACCGATGGTGTGCAGAGCGGTCTGGGGGGCTTCGCCAGCCAGTCGTTTGACGAAGGCGCTGCCGACAATCACGCCGTCGGCACCCCAGGCCCTGAGCTGCTGAGCCTGGTCGGGGTCAGAGACGCCAAAGCCGACGCCAATGGGTTTATCGGTGTTTTGCTTGAGGCCGTCGATTAAATCTTTGACTCGACTTTGCAGTTCGCTGCGGGTGCCCGTTACCCCGGTGACGCTGACCAGGTAGACAAATCCCTGGGCCTGGGCGGCGATCGCCGCAATTCGTGCCGGTGGCGAAGTGGGGGCCACCAGCAGGGTCACATCAATGCTCGCCGCTGCCGCTGCCGCCAGCAGTGCCTCCACCTCTTCGAGGGGCAGATCGGGCACCACCAGGCCCGCCACCCCCACCGCCGCAATATCGGCCATAAACTGGTCGATCCCCCGGTTGAGAATCGGGTTGTAGTAGGTAAATAAAATCAGCGGGGCCTGCAGCTCGGGGCTGAGGGTTTTGACCATGGCCAGCACCCGGTCGAGGGTGACGCCTTTTGCGAGGGCGCGGGTGGCCGCCGCCTGGATCACCGGCCCGTCGGCCAGGGGGTCAGAATAGGGCACCCCCAGCTCAATAAAATCGGCCCCGTTTTGGTCGAGCACCCGCAGGGCCGCAGCGGTGGTCTCAAGGTCAGGGTCGCCAGCGGTAATAAAGGGAATCAGGGCGCACTCACCCCGCGATCGCAGGTCACGGAAGCGTTCAGAAACAAGGGCCATAGCGGGTACCGGAAAACCTCAGTCCAATAGAGCACTCTAGAACAAGCGTGGCCCCAAGTCTATGATTTAGTCGGGTCAGGGTTTGCGCGGGATCAGGCATCATCGCCCTGGTCGAGTTTCTCTTGCAGGGCGGCTAGCTGTTCGGGGCTGAGTTCGTCCAGGCGGCGCTGGAGCACGGCCGTCTCGTAGTCATCCATCTGCTGGTTGAGGGTCATGTTGCGCGTCACCACCCGCAGCAGGTAGCTGGCCAACCAGGCCACCACGCCCCCCACCATCACCGCCTGGCTCCAGATGCCAGCGGAGATGCCGTCGAGGCCAAACAGCCGAAAGCCCAGGAACAGCCCGCCGCCCGCCAAAAACATGCCGATGCCAACGGCGATTACGTCAATACGTCGCATAGCCCGTCAAGACCTAAGATCGCGGGGCTGGGGACGAAAGTTTAAAAAGGGGCTAAACAGCAGTATGCCGGGGAAGAACACGAACACCAGCCCGTAGAGCAGGGTGCGCTCTACCGACCCGGCTACATACCAGCGCTGCCGCAGGTAGAAAATTAGCGCCAGGGGCACCACCAGCAGGTAGGTACCGGCAACGGCAATGTAGGCCCCCGCCGCCAGGAGAAAATCGCTGGATAGTTCTGGCATAGTCATAGTAATGATTGGCTAACCCGGTTGTATTGTCTGACCTAGGGCGAACAGGGGCAGCTCAGCACCCCACTTACCCAAAATCATAGAGCCTCTTTGACGATTGTAAAGGAGATTATCGCAAAGAGATGGTTGCCCAACGCTACAGCCCCGGTGCGCCGGTAGAGTCGAGTGCACTGGCCAAAGAGACAGTCTCCACCCGATCGCCCGTCGTCACCACGCCCCCCCGCAACACCCGAGCGTAGAGGCGACTGCTGCCGGGGTAGTGCCGTTGACTGATACGGCTAAAGCGGCGATCGCTAAACCAGCGCATATTTTTGCGGCAGGGGGCGGCGTAGTCGGTGATTTCGATCTGGATCTGAGGGCCAAGGTGCAGCTGGCTGCCAGTGACGAGGCTGGCCCAGTCTAGCCCTGCCAGGGTCAGGTTTTCGCCAGCGTTGCCAGGGGCAATGGGGTGCCCCTCTGCCTGGAGCATTTGAATAATTTCTAAAGACCACAGACATAGGGCGCGATCGGGGCCGCCATGGTACTTCAGATTTTTTTGCTGATCGCCCACAATGCCCTGGACGGTCACCTGGGCTGAGGCCACCGGCCGCTTAGGCACCCCCCCAGCAGAACAATTAATCTGTGCGACTCGGCCACCGGCTGGCATAGGTCAATTCCTTGATTAACAGCGATTTTTATCCCTAGTCCGAGGCCCCTTCCCTCGGGTGCATCCCAGCTTTGCAACCCTCACCCTAAATCCCTCTCCCAGGGCGGGAGAGGGACTTTGAATCCGGCCCCCCTGCTCCCGTT
>JBBSLR010000528.1:0-2751 GCA_038255045.1 Phormidesmidales cyanobacterium | reverse complement strand
CGCGGTAGGTGGGGCCTTCGACGTAGTCTTGCACCAAAAACAGCCGGGTCTCGTCGCGCAGCAGCTCACGGAACCGAGGCACCTGGGGGTGGTTGATCTGGTAGAGAATGCTGGCCTCGCGCTCAAACAGGGTTTGGGCTTTATCCACCGCCAGCTTGCCCGGCACCTGGGGGTTAAACTCCTTCAGCACGCAGAGTTCTTGAAACCGATGGCTGTCTTCGGCTAAATAGGTGTCGCCAAAGCCGCCCCGGTTGAGCTGCCGCAGCACCCGGTAGTGACCCCCGAGCAAGCGTTCTTGTCCTGTTTCAGCCATAGGTGCGCAATGGTGAACCCAGCTATATAGTGTCTTGTTCGCTGTATCTGTCACAGATTAGCGCAAACCTGCACTATTTCTGTGAATGGCTAAGTTGAGTTCCCCAGGGCAGAGTTGGGCAATGATGTACCGTCGCACAAATGCACCTATTGACAGGTAGAATTACTGAGCGGCAAACTAATACACCAGTACTATATTTTTCTGCCATGTCTCTTTGCCCTGCGGAGCGTCGTCTCTATGACTGCCTAAAAAGATGGTTTGACAACTATGGCTATCCCCCTACCCTCCGCGAAATAAAAGATGAAATGAGATCGCTTTCCATGTCCTTCGTTCAAGACCTGCTCAAGCGGTTGCAGCAAAAGGGCTACATCGAGAAAGCCTCCCGCCGGGCGCGCACCATTCAACTGCTCTCTAGCGAACTGCCGCTGCGGGGCATGATTCAGGCGGGCTACCTAACCGACCATCCCGAACGCTCTGAGCGCATTCGGCTAGAGGGCGATCGCTACGCAGCGGGTGACTATGCCCTCAAGGTCAGCGGCGACAGCATGATCGGTGCCCAAATTTTTGACGGCGACCTGGTCGTGATTCGCCCCACGAGCGATCTGTGGGCCATTCGCCCGGGCCACACGGCGGTGATCTGGATTGACGGCGAAGGCACTACTCTGAAACAGGTTTTTTACCAAGAAGGCGACCTGCAAATCACCTTGAAGCCAGCCAGCCCGACCCACGAGACTCGCATTCTAGACCGCGATCGCGTCGATGTGCAGGGTGTGATGGTCGGTCTACATCGCTATGACGATGGCCTTTGGCTGGCGGCTAAATCGAATGCTTAGGCGATGGCTCAGGCCCGCTGCCACCCCCACCAGGAGCCGCCGTACATCGGCGGCCAGGCGGACAGATCATGCTCTCTTGCGGGCAAGCCGTCAAACCCGCCGCCGAGGTCGTAGGATGGATCAGCACATCACTATCGGTCTGATCTATTCGGTCTGATCTACCTGAATCTAAGCATCGCGGGCTAGGGGCTATGAAATTTCAGCGCAGTACGTTAATTCTTGTCGGGGCCGCCTTTTTGCTGGGGGCCGGGGTGCTAATTGCCGAGTCGCAGCGATCGCAGTCTCCCACCTCCACTGCCGAGACCGCCTCCACCGCGCCCGTCTTCACCTTTGCCGAAACCGATGTCGCCACCCTCACCGTCGATCGCGGCAGCGAAACCCTGGTGTTTGAGCAAGATGACGAGGCCAACTGGCAAATGCTAGAACCTGAGAATGCCCTGGCCGAACCGGGGGCGATCGCCTTTTTGCTCAGCCGCCTCAACACCGACTCGCCCCTGCAAACCGTCACCATGCAGGCCGACCAGGCCACCGACTTTGGCTTTAATGCCCCAGTCGGCATCGTCACCGTCACCCTCAACGACGGCACCGAGCACGAGCTAATTTTGGGTGGCCCCGACTTTAGCGGCGGCGCCAACTATGCCGTCATCGACCCCGACCCTTGGCCCCCGGCAGCGGGGACAGAATACTCGGTGCTCGTCGTCACCCGCGACGTGGCCAACGGCATCAACCGCCCCCGCGAAGAATGGCTGATGCCCTTGGAGACGCTGGCTCCTGAGGCTGGGGCAGAGGATGCGGCCATTCCCGGCAATGGCGAAACCCCAGAAAATCCGGTTGATCTGGAAGCAGCTCCTGAAAGCCCTGCCGAGCCAGCAACCCCAGAGAACGATGGCGAAACCACCAATTGAGATGGGTTGAGGATGCTAGTCTGAGCCCACTTGGTCTTTGGTGCGATCGCTCCCAGGATGTATGACATCGCCTGAGCAGGTGGTGGGCATTGCCCACCCTACGATCCCTGTCTCATATCCCTATATTCCCCGCGAGGGCAGACACATAGGTCTGCCCCTACCACCCGCCTACCCATCCACCCATCCACCCATCCACCCATGGCCTCCCCCACCGCCATTCTGCTGTTCTCCTGCCCCGACCAAAAGGGGCTGGTGGCCAAGATCGCCAACTTTATCTACGCCAACGGCGGCAACATTCTCCACGCCGACCAGCACCGTGACCCCGAGGCCGGGCTGTTTCTCTCGCGGCTGGAGTGGGAGCTGGCAGGGTTTAACCTGCCGAGGGAAATCATTGGGGCGGCCTTTGGGGCGATCGCCCAACCCCTCGGGGCCACCTGGCAGCTGCACTTTTCTGACGATGTGCCCCGCCTGTCGATCTGGGTCAGCCACCAAGACCACTGCCTGCTCGACCTGCTCTGGCGGCACAAAGCCGGCGAGTTTAAGGCCGAAATTGCCCTGATTATCAGCAACCACCCCCACCTCAGGCCCATTGCCGACCAGTTCGGTATCGCCTTTGAGCACCTGCCCATTACCAAAGACACTAAGACCGAGCAAGAGCAGCGCCAGCTTGAACTGCTCTTGCAGCACAACATCGACCTGG
>JBBSLR010000527.1:0-2766 GCA_038255045.1 Phormidesmidales cyanobacterium | reverse complement strand
TGGGTGGTGCCTCACCCTGGCATTTTGGAATATCTGCCCGCCGGGCAGACGATGTTTCGGTGGAGCATGGCCGGGGGCGGCGTGGGCTACATTTTGCTGGGCACCCTGGCGATGGCGCTGTATGCCTATCGCACCCTGGGGCTGGGCAGCTTGATTACCTTTGCGATCGCCGCCGTTGGCATCTCAGTCACCAGCGAGCTGCTGGGCACCAGCACGGGCTTTCCCTTTGGCAACTACACCTACCTCAACGGGCTGGGCTATAAGGTAGCTGGGCTAGTGCCGTTTACCATTCCGCTGTCGTGGTTTTATCTGGGGTTGGCGGCGTTTTTGCTGGCCCGCAGCGGGCTGGCCGCCGGGGGTGGCCCAGAGCGCTACAACTGGTTGCGATCGCTGGCGACGGTGCTGCTGGGTTCTGTCCTGCTGACCTCTTGGGATTTTGTTTTAGACCCGGCCATGAGCCAGACCGCGCTACCGTTCTGGTACTGGCATGAGCCGGGTGCTTTCTTTGGCATGCCCTACCAAAACTTTGCTGGCTGGCTGGGTACCGGCGTCGTTTTTATGGGCGTGGCCCTGGGGCTGTGGAAGGCGTTTAGGTTTTCTCCAGAGCTAGATCAAGAGCAGCTAGTTGTGCCTCTGGTGGTCTATTTGGCCAATTTTGGGTTTGCCCTGGTCATGAGCCTAGCCGCTGGGTTCTATGTACCCATTGCCCTGGGCATGCTGACCGGGGCCTTGCCGGCGGTGCTGTGCTGGCGGGCCACCACCCAAGAGCATGGGGCCGACTCCGCAGCAGAATCGGTTGAGGTGATTGGCGCAGCGGTAGACGCCGCTAAGGTGGCTTTAAAGTAGTGCTTCGCCGTGATGAGAAGCAAAAAGAACCGCTGCGCTGCCCCCAGCGATGTCTGGGTTGACAGGTTTTGTCGTTATGAGTTCTTTTGATCTAGCCGTTCTGAGGTGTTCCTTTGTCCGCTGATGTGGCCGCCCCGTTTCCCTGGTTGAGTGCTCTGGCGGTGGTTGTTTTAGCAGTACAGCTGCCGATGGTGGCGGTGCTGCTGTCGCGACTGGTGCAGGGGCCGCTGCGGCGATCGCCCCTGGCCCCTGAGCTGCCGACCCTCGACCAGTTGGGCACTGTATCGGTGGTGGTGCCCACCCTGAATGAAGCGGAGCGCCTGCGGCCCTGCCTGGAGGGGTTAACGCGCCAAAGCTATGAAGTGCGAGAAATCTTAGTTGTAGACAGCCGTTCGACCGATGGCACCCAGGCGGTCGTGAAGAGCTATCAGTCTCACGATCCGCGCCTGCGCCTGTTAAAAGATGACCCCTTGCCCCAGGGCTGGGTGGGTCGCCCCTGGGCCTTAGACTATGGCTTTCGCCACACCGCAGCGGCCAGCACCTGGGTGTTGGGCATAGATGCTGATACCCAGCCCCAGCCGGGTTTGGTAGCGGCCTTGGCCAAGGCGATGGATCAAGAGGGATACGACCTCGTGTCACTGGCACCCCGATTTATTCTCAAACAGCCCGGCGAGTTTTGGCTCCAGCCTGCCCTGCTGATGACCTTGGTGTATCGATTTGGCCCGGCGGGCACACCGAGCAGTTCATCTCAGCGGGTGATGGCCAATGGCCAGTGCTTTATGGTGCGGCGATCGCTGCTAGAGCAGCTCGATGGCTACCGCTCTGCCTCCACCTCATTCTGCGACGATGTCACCCTGGCCCGCCATGCCGCTGCCCAGGGGGCCAAGGTCGGCTTTTGGGATGGCAGCCGCCTGCTCAAGGTGCGCATGTATGAAGGCATGGCCGAAACCTGGCGAGAGTGGGGCCGCTCCCTCGACCTAAAGGATGCCGCCCCGGCTGCCCAGGTCTGGTGGGACTGGTTTTTTCTGGCCCTGGTGCAGGGCCTGCCCTGGGTCTTAGCCCCGATGCTTCTGCTCTTGCGCAGTTGGCGACCGGCCTCCTGGTCGCTGGCGCTGCAGCTGCTGTGGGTAGTTAATGGCGGGCTGGTGCTGATTCGGGATGGCATGCAGGCGGCGGTGGCTTCGGCCTACGACCTCAAGGGGGCACCAGGTGCCTGGGCCTTTTGGCTGTCGCCCCTGGCCGACTTGGCGGCGGTGGCCCGCATCGGCCTATCGTCTCTGCGGCGACCTACCCGGTGGCGAGGGCGGGAGTATCCGGGGAGTGGATGAGTGGGTGTGGGTGCCGTGAGTTTGCTAGTTTGCTGGGCTTAGGTAGTCTCCAGGAAAGAAAATACCACCAGGTAGGGGCGCAGAGCCTGCGTCCTTAGGAGATAGCAAAATTCTTGGGTATTTTCGTTGCCAGAATTGCCCTTACCAGGCGGTGAAGGGGTGGCGGGCGAGGTTGGCGTTTTGATAGCGGAGATCGTGGGTGACTTCTGCACCCACCCAGTCGGGCAGGTCTACGACCTGGTCTGGGCTGGTTAGCTCCACCTCAGCGATGATCAGTCCCTGGTTTTGGCCGTGAAAGTCGTCTATTTCCCACACCACCGGGCCGAGGGGCAAGCGGTAGCGGGTTTTTTCGATCAGGGGCGGCTCGCAGAGGGTGTCGAGCATGGTTTGGGCATCGTCGAGGGGGATGGGGTACTCAAACTCGGGGCGCACCAGACCCACGGCGGGGCCTTTGAGGGTGAGAGAGGCGCGATCGCCCACCTGTCTGATTCTCACCGTGCGGGCATCTTGGGTGGGAATATAGCCCTGGCGCATCACCTCGCCCTGAGCAGTGGCGCGCCAGCTATCGCCCACCACCAAAAACTTGCGCTCA
>JBBSLR010000526.1:0-2769 GCA_038255045.1 Phormidesmidales cyanobacterium | reverse complement strand
GACCGCTCTGCACACCATCGGTGAATTTTGCCGCCAGCTTAAGACGGCCCTGGGCTAGCCAGCCGCTGCACCTGGCTGGAGACAGGGCGAAACAGGGCTCAGGTAGGCTGCCGCCACCGCCGCAGGCTGGGGCCTGCCAAACAGAAAGCCCTGCATTTCGCTGCAGCCCAGGTGGTGGAGGCAGCGATTTTGCTCGGCGGTCTCTACCCCCTCGGCCACCACGCTCAGGGCTAGGCCCCGAGCCATGGCAATGATGGCGGTGACCATCGCCTGGTCGGCGAGGCTGTGGGGCAGATCGATCACAAACGCGCGGTCAATTTTGATGCCGTCTAGGGGAAACTGCTTCAGGTAGCTCAGGCATGAGTAGCCCGTGCCAAAGTCATCCATCGATATTTTTACCCCCAGATGGCGCAGCTCTCGCAGCCGCGCAATGGAGACTGCCATATCGGCCATGGCGGCGGTCTCGGTAATTTCTAGCTCCAGGTGGGTGGCGGGCAGGCCGGTTGCAGCCAGCACCTGGGCGACCATGCCCACCAGGTTGGGGTGCTGAAGCTGCCGGGCCGAGAGGTTTACCGCCAGCTTGACCAGGGGCAGCCCCTCCCGGTGCCAGGTCATAACCTGGGCGCAGGCGGTGTGCAGCACCCATTCGCCGATGGGCACAATCAGCCCATTTTCTTCCGCTAGGGGAATAAACTGCCCCGGTGCCACCAGGCCTAGGGTAGGGTGCTGCCACCGCAGCAGCGCCTCCATTTGCAAAATTTTTCCTGTATCTACATTGATCTGAGGCTGGTAGTAGAGGATAAATTCATCCCGCCCGAGGGCGTGGTGCAGATAGCTCTCCATTTTGAGCCGTTGGGCGGCCTCGGTGCTCAGACTCTGGGTGTAGAACTGGTAGTTGTTGCGGCCCTGCTGTTTGGCTCGATACATGGCCACATCGGCATTTTGCAGCAGCGTGGTCATGTCTTGGCCATCCTCTGGAAATATGGCGATGCCAAGGCTAGCGGTGACGTGCAGCTCGTGATTTTGCAGCAAAAACGGCGGCATCAGCTGGTCGGCAATGCGGCGGGCAATTTTGGCGGCGTCGCTGGGGTCGGCCAGGTTGGGCAAGATCAGCGTAAACTCATCACCGCCCCAGCGGGCCACGATATCTTCGGCCCGCAGGGCGGTGCTAATGCGCTGGGTGACCTGCTGCAAGAGCAGGTCGCCGACGGCATGGCTGAGGGTATCGTTAATGGTTTTAAAGTTGTCTAGGTCTAGAAAGATCACCGCCAGCTGCTGGTCGCTCTGGCTGGTGCGGGCGATCGCCTGGGGCAGGTGCAGGTCAAAAAATGCCCGGTTGGGCAGACCGGTGAGGGTATCGTGGTAGACCTGATAGCACATCTGGGCCTCGGTGCGCTGGCGTTTGAGCGCCCCCCCCAGGCTGGCCGCCACCGCCACTAAAATCGATTCATCGCTGGCGTTCCATTCCCACTCCTGCTGGCAGGCGTCAAAGCCAATGTAGCCCCACAGCTGGGCGTCAATAAAAATCGGCACCATCAAAATCGATAGAATGCTGTCCTTGAGCAATACCGCCTGCTCGCCGGTGGGAAAGTGGCGGGTCAGAGAACAGATCGACTGGCCCTGCTCTAGCAGGGTCAGCCAGCGCTCCAGGCCCAGGACGCGGTAGCTCTGGTCTTGCCAGTAGGGCTGATCAATGCCAGGGGCCGTGGTGGAGGTAGTCCACTCGTAGCACATAGTCATGGCCGGTTCCCCAGTCACCGACTGGGGGTGGTGGGTATAGACGTAGGCTCGGTCGGCGGTGGCGGCCTCCCCCAGGCAAGCCAGCACCTGGGGAACCGCCTGGTGTACGTCGGCGGCAGTGAGCAGGCACTGGCTGGCCTCGGCTACCCCCAGCAGCAGGCGATCGCGGCGCAAGATCGCCTCCTCCCCCCGCTTGCGATCGCTAATGTCTTCGACCGTGCCCTCGTAGCCGACCAGGTTCTGGTGGTTGTCAAAGAACGCCCGCGCCGACTCCGAAATCCAAATTACAGACCCATCTTTGCGGTAGACCTCCGACTCAAACCCCAGCACCGCCCCGCTAGCTTGAATCAGCTGGGCAAACTCCTGACGGCGGCCCGGCTGCACGTAGAGCTGGTGGTTGATATCCGTCAGGTTGTGCATCAAGTCTGCGGTCGAATCATAGCCGTAGAGCCTGGCCAGCATGGGGTTGACGGTCAGGTAGCGGCCCTCTGGGGTGCTCTGAAACATGCCTTCGACCGCATTTTCAAACATGCTGCGATACTTCGACTCGGCCAGTTGCAGCGACAGCTCGCTCAAATGCAGGGCTGCCTCCGACTGCTTGAGGGGGGTAATGTCGGTGATAAACCCCTCTATCCCGTTGATCGCCCCCTCAACCCCGAGAATTAGCGATCCCTTTTCCCACACCCACTTCTCCTGGCCGCTGCGGGTTTTAATCCGGTACTCCACCTCGTAGGGCTGGCCGCTGTCAATGGCCTGCTGAATGGTCGCCAGCACCCGAGACAGGTCATCGGGGTGGGTGATGTCGTTGTAGGAAATCACCTTGCTGCTCCCCAGCAAATCCTCTGGGGGGTATCCGGTGAGCGCGTAGCAGCCAGCGCTGAGGTAGCGCATTGACCATCCCGCATCGCCGTCGGCCTGAAACACGATGCCAGGCAGCACATCAATTAGCCGCTGAGAGTCTGTGGCCCCAGACTTCAGGTCTAGCCACGGGTGCTCGCCCGTTTGCCCGGCTCTTTGCCAGTCTTTTTG
>JBBSLR010000525.1:0-2785 GCA_038255045.1 Phormidesmidales cyanobacterium | reverse complement strand
CTCCCTGGTGGTCGTAGCCGAAGACCGGCAAATCATCACCGTTCTGGAGATTTTGCTGTATTCGACAGCCACCTTAACAAGGGTAGACCTAACCCCTAGGCCGGGTTTTCTCCCTGGGTGCGCAGGGTCGCTACGGCCTCATCGACCTCAGATGCGGCACCGCTGCCGTTATCCAAACTGGTGGAGGTGATCATGGGTGGTGCCCCAGGGCCGCCAAACACCTGTTCTGCTAGGCCCTTGAGCACCACGTAGAGGACGGGCACCACCAGCAGACTGAGCACCGTTGCTGCCAGCAGGCCGCCAAACACCGTGTAGCCCACCGACCAGCGGCTGGCGCTGCCCGCCCCGGTGGCCACCAGCAGCGGAAAGAACCCCACCAGTGACGAGATCGCGGTCATAATAATGGGCCTAAACCGCTGTTCGGCGGCGGCAATGGCGGCGGGCACTAGCCCCAGGCCCTGGCTGCGGGCCTGGTTGGCAAACTCCACGATCAAAATGGCGTTTTTGCTGGCTAGGCCAATCAGCATCACCAGCCCCACCTGGGCATAGATATTTAGATCTAGGCCGCGCAAGAATAAAAACACCAGCGCCCCCAGCACCGCCAGCGGCACCGTCAGCAGAATGATGATCGGGTCAATGTAGTTTTCGTACTGGGCGGCCAGCACCAAAAACACCACCAGCACCCCCAGTCCAAAGATGATCGTCGCCAGGCCACCCGAAGCAATCTCTTCGCGGGCGGTGCCCTGCCAGGCTTGCCCCACCACCGGCAGCGCCGCCTGGGCGTGGGCCTCGGTCATGGCGGCAATCAGCTGGCCAGAGCTGGCCCCTGGGGCAGGCATGCCCTCTAGCTTGATTGCCCGCAGCAGGTTGAAGTGGTTAATGGTAGACGGCCCTACCACCTCGCTCAGGGTGACCACCTCGCCTAGGGGCACCATGACGTCCTGGCGCGACCGCACGTAGATACTATTAATATCCGACGGCTCGTTGCGAAAGGCCTGATCCGCCTGCACGTAGACCCGGTAGTTGCGCCCGCCAGAGCTAAAGTCGTTGACGTAGCGCGAGCCAAAGTAGGTGCCCACGGTAGTCAGGGCCTCGCCAATGTCTATGTCTAGCGCCTTGAGGCGATCGCGGTCGATATCGACCTGCACCTGGGGCGAGCTGGCGGTGAACTGGGTAAACACCCCCATTGACGCGGGCGACTGGTTGGCCAGCCCCATGATCTCGTAGGTGTTACCCAAAAATTCGTCGATGCTCATCTGGTTGCCGCTGCGGTCAAGCAGCTGCATTTCTAACGCGCCCGTGGGGCTAAAACCCGGCACTGGCGGGGCGTTAAAGGCGATTACCAGGGCTTCCTGAATGCCCGAGAGGGCACCATTGACCTGGGGCAGCAGCCCCATTACCGTTGACTCAGCCGCGCGGCGATCAGCCCAGGGAGCCAAGGTGGCAAAGAAAATCCCCCGATTTGGCGAGGGGCCATCAAAGCCAAAGCCCGACAGCATAAAGGTGCTCTCCACCTCTGGGAACTGGTTAATAATCGTGTCAGCCTGAGCCATCACCTGCTTGGTGTACTCCAGCGATACCCCGTCGGGAGCCTGCACAATGCCTAGGAAGTAGCCCTGGTCCTCTTCGGGCACAAAGCCCGTCGGCACCAGGCGCAGCATACCTACCATCAGCACCAGGCCCACCGCAAACACCACCAGCACGCCATAGCGCAGGCGAATTAACATCCGCACTAAGTCTCGATAGCGCTCAGTCACCCACCGCAGCAGCTCGTTAAAGCGGTTAAAAAATCCGCCCAGAGGGCCAGTGCGTAGCCCCGAGCTGGTGGGGCGGAGCAGCAAAGCCGACATAGCGGGAGAAAAGCTCAGGGCGTTAAAGGTCGACACCACAATAGTAAAAGCGATGGTGAGGGCAAACTGCTGATAGATTTTGCCCGTGCTACCCGGAAAGAACGCCACCGGAATAAACACGGCCATCAGCACCAGAGAGGTGGCTACCACCGCCCCCGACAGCTCCTGCATGGCATCGAGGGCAGCGAGCCGAGGCTTCATGCCTTGGTCGATCTTGGCGGCAATGGCTTCAACAATAACAATGGCATCGTCGACCACCACCCCCGAGGCCAGAATGCAGCCGAACAGCGTGAGGGTGTTGATCGAAAAACCAAACAACAGCAAAAATGCCATCGCCCCGATCAGCGATACCGGAATGGCGATCGCCGGCACAATGGTTGCCCGCCAGTCCTGCAAAAATATAAACAGAATCAGCAGCACTAAAAAGATCGCCAGAGCTAAGGTGGTCAGCACCTCCTGGAGCGACACCCGCACAAAGTCGGTGGTGTCAAACACCAGCTCAGCCCGGTAGCCCGGCGGAAAGCTGGCTTGAAGATTGGCCATGCGATCGCGCACCGCCTGGGCCACCTCCAGGGCATTACTGCCCGGCAGCTGATACACCAGCAGGCCCGCCGCCAGCTGGCCCTGGGTTTTAGCATCAAAGCTATAGTCTTCGGCCCCCAGCTCGGCCCGGCCCACCTCTTGCAGGCGCACCAGGTTACCGCCCTCGCCCACCTTGATCACCAGGTTCTCAAACTCGCTCACCTCCTCCAGCCGACCGGGCAGGCGCACGGTGTACTGGTAAGCCTGGCCTTGATCACTAGGGTGTGCCCCCACCGAGCCGCCCCCCACCTGCACGTTTTGCTCATGCAGCGCGGCCACCACATAGCCAGGGGTCAGCTCTTGGCCGGCCAGGGCCGCCGTGTCAAGCCACAGGCGCATGGCGTAGCGCCCTG
>JBBSLR010000524.1:0-2800 GCA_038255045.1 Phormidesmidales cyanobacterium | reverse complement strand
CAAAATGTGGCAATAATGGTATCTATGGTTTTGCGGACTGTGATGCCGCGTTTTCTCAAACTGCGAAAATTTTCAGCACTTTTTAGAGCTAGCTGGGTGCCGCCTAATTGGAATATTGTTAGGGACGCGAGCAATTGCTTGGCCGTCTCAAAATCTGAGTCTTGGCGAAACCCCTGGAGAACTTCTGTAAGAATAATATCGCCAATGGCGAGGGGTTCTGTATTTAAAAGCTGATCTAGAATCTCAACCTGGGATGTACTTTGGCCATTAAAGTAGTCAACCCAAACACTTGAATCTACTACGACCATGCATCCCATCGCATCCCATCTAAATCACCATCCCAAGGCAGTTTGCCGCGAAAAGCTTTGATGCGATCCTGACGCTTGACTTGGATCAACAGTTTCAAGGCCATCTCGACGACTTCGTCTGTAGCTGTTAAGCCTGTTGCCTGAAGGGCGTCAGAGATCAACAAGTTATCGACAGTTATGCTGGTTTTCATGGGCTGACTGTATAGGCTTGCCTAAAGAAATAGCGTTCTTGTAAAACTATAGAACCCTGAATCCGTGACGTTTCTCTTTGCTTTTATTCTAACGGCTGTTGCAGGAGCCAGAGACCGGTGGTGGTCATACCGGAATCGTCGGGGCGCACCAGCAGAAAGTGGAGGCCACCGCTGTCTCGTTTGCGCTGCTCAAAGCGCTGACCGGCGGCGGCGACATCGGGGTCGCTAAAGGTGGTAAACACCCAGCGATCGCATAACCCCGCCTCTAAGATCAGCCCGTCGGGTTCGCCCCGCACGTAGCTCAGCCAGGCGGGATGGTTGGCCTGAATCCACTGGGCCAGGGCCATCGCTTGCCGTCCGGCATCCACTACGATGCCGGGGATGGGGGTAGTGCTGGCGAGTGCTCGGCGAGACGGCATCCGATCTGGCGGCAGGTGGCGCAGGGGGATGGGTTCGTAGAGCAGGGTTTGCTCAAAATCGTAGGCGGCGAGCGCCGTGAAGCCCCAGCTCTCGCCCCAGAGATTTTCGGGCAGGGGCACGGGCGGCGGCGACTCGATGTGCAGCGGGTTGTAGGGAATCAGGATGGCGTGGGGCTGGGTGGGGTACCACTTGGCCCGCTGCTGAAGCCACTGGTGCAGGGTGGGGGTGTGGCGGGTAGGCTCGACTGCAATCTTCAGGGGTTCACAGCCGATGGTCAGCAGCGACAGCGCCTGGGGGCGAAACACCTGAATTTTTTCTGGAGTGGTGCCCGCTTTGTTTAGGGCGATTTTCACCTGCTCGGTCACCCAGGCTTTGTTCACCGCTGCCTGGGGGGCGGTGGCCCCGTAGCTAAAGGCAAAATCGTCGCTGCACAGCAAAATTTCCCAGAGGGGTTCGCCGCTGGGGCTGGCCAGGGGCGGACGGTGCAGATCGGCCTGCCAGCAGGTCATAGGCTGCCTGCGGCGGCGGGGGCAAGACTGGGGGCGTACATCTGAGTGAGGTACTCGGCCACCATGCGATCGCTGCTGTGGTGGGGCGCGCAGGAGCGAATCGACGCCTTCATCATCGCGATCCACTGATGGGGCAGCCCGGCCCGGTCGCGTTGGTAATACAGCGGGGCGATGTGGTGCTCTAGCAGGCTGTAGAGGGAGTCGACATCCTGCTGGGTTTGACGGTCGGGGTCAGGGTCAGGGCTGGCCTGGCCGATCGCCCAGCCGTTGGCCGCCTGGCCCGCGCCCCCAGCCTGGTAGACCTCAGCCCACCAGCCATCTAGGGTGCCGCAGTTGAGGCCACCGTTGAGGGCGACCTTTTGGCCGCTGGTGCCACAGGCCTCGGGGCGGCGGGGGTGGGTGAGCCACAGATCGACCCCCGCCACCAGCAGCTTGGCCACCGCCATGTCGTAGTCTTCAATAAAGGCGACGCGATCGCGCAACGCCGGGTGGCGACACCACTCCATCAGCCGCTGAATGATGCGCTTGCCCTCGTCATCGGCGGGGTTGGCCTTGCCCGCAAAGATAATTTGCAGGGGGCGGCGGGCGTGGGCCAAAATGCGAATTGCCCGGTGCAGGTCGCTAAACAGCAGTTCGCCGCGCTTGTAGGGGCTAAAGCGGCGGCCAAAGCCGATGGTCAGCACCGCCGGGTCGAGCAGCTTATCCACCGCCGCGATCTCGTCGTCGGCCTCGCCCCGGTGGTGGCGGGCGGCGCGCACGCGATCGCGGGTGTAGGCAATCAGCCGCTCTTTGAGTAGGCAGTGGCGCTGCCAGAGCTGCTCATCAGGAATCTGGTCTACCCTGGCCCAGAGGCTGGGTTCAGCAATTTTTTGGGGCCAGCCTTGGCCCAGGTGATGGCGATAGAGATCCATCATCAGCGGGGCCGTCCAGGTGCAGGTGTGGACGCCGTTGGTGATTGAGCCGATGGGCACTTGGGCGTCGTCGGGATAGAGCGACTGCCACATTTCGCGGCAAATTTCGCCGTGGCGCTGGCTGACGCCGTTGGCCTTGCCGCTCAGGCGCAGGGCCAGCACCGTCATGGAAAACAACCCCCAGGGGTCGTCGGCATGGCGGTTGCCCAGGGCGAGAAATTCTTCGCGGGAGAGGCCGAGCTGGGGCCAGTAGCTGCCCAAAAACGACTCGATCAGGTCGGCGGAAAACACGTTGCTGGCCGCCGACACTGGCGAATGGGTGGTGAACACGCTGCGCTGGCGCACCTGGTGGGCCATTTCCTCAAACCCGGTGTCGGTGTAGCGCAGTTCTCGCTGGGCCACCTCTAGCAGGGCAAAGGCCCCGTGGCTGGCGTTGAGGTGGTAGAGGGCAGGCTCAATAT
>JBBSLR010000523.1:0-2802 GCA_038255045.1 Phormidesmidales cyanobacterium | reverse complement strand
TTATTATTTCGTTGGGCCTGGGGTGGATTATGGCTAACCTGCTTGACAACAACCGTTTGCTGGCGGTGGTGTTAGGCGGCATTTGCCTTTTGATTGCAGCGCCCCTAACGCTGCGGGTGAAAGAGGCAACGCCACAGCCAGTCGCTCAAGCGACGCTTCAGCCCGTGCTGGAATCTGATGCGGTTTCGAAATAAGTGATACCCAATCCTGTCTGCATATCCCCAATGTGTAGGGGCATTGCACTGCAATGCTCCCTACCAGGCATCAGTTTCAAATCGGGGTTTTGTCAGTCGGATTTGCGCTAGAAATGACCCTGAAATGGTGCATCGCTGCGCGGATGCACCCTACGACTTTCATCCTTCGGGGTGTCGCCTTGGCAGCATGGACGATTGGTATTACAGCGATCGCACCTCCTCCAACACCTCCTCCCGCTGCTGCTCAGCGCTCAGGGGCCTGTAGGTGAGCTTCGACACCACCACAAACGCGATTAAACCCAGCAGCGGGCTAATCATTGTGGGGAAGCCGTCAAAATCAATCGTAAACAGATCGCTGGGGAAGTACAGCAGCGTGTTGTCAACGCCAAACATCGTCGGCATCAGGCTAAAAAATACCAGTCGGGTGATCGACCCCACCAAAATGCAGGCCAGCGCCCCCTGACGGGTGGCCTGGGGCCAAAACAGGCCGCCAATCAACGGCACCACTAGGCCGGCAAAGCTCATGTCAAAGGCCAGCAGCAGCAGCACCCCCGTTTGCGGTACCTTTAACCCCAGCACTACTCCCAGGATGGTGATTACCACCGCCATCAGGCGGGTAATCAGCAGCAGGCGATCGCCCCCGGCCCCATGACTACCTGCGTGGCGAATGCCCATCACATTGTGGGCCAGCACCGACGAGGTGCCCAAAATTGCGCCATCGGCGGTAGACAGAGAGGCCGACAAAATTGCCGCCAGCACCAGCAGCCCCAGCAGCGGCGGCACCACCCCATCGATCAAGGCGTATAGCACCGGGCCGTCGGGCGTAATGCCTGCCTGACTCAAAATGCCGTTGGCCCCCAGGGCAATAATCGAAAAGGGAATGCCCACCAGCAGCGTGTCATGGGCATAGGTATCAGCTAATACGGTTACCCCGGATGCATGTCAAAGCTCTATGACCTTCCTCTACCCCGGATGTATGTCAGCGCTCTATGACCTTCATCTCACCCCGTCAGCGGATAGGATAAAAAGTGTTGCATTCTGACCTGGCCCATGTTTATCGACTACATCACCCTCATGCTGATCAACATGGCTGCGGGGCTGGTGCTGCTGGCCGACTTTGTCTATCGTGGGCTAGATGGGGCCAACCTCAAGCGGTGGATACCGGGCTTTGGGCTGGTGGGGGCGATCGCCCTAATCACCGGCCTGCACATGACCTTGACCTGGCCCGTACCGGGCAGCTTCAACATTTCCTTTGGCGAAACCACGGTGCTGTTTGGCGGGCTGTATGTGGCGGCGGCGATCGCCATCGCCCAGGGCTGGGATCTGTTCCCCCTAACGGTCTACGCCTGCTTTGCGGGCCTGACATCTATCGTTGTGGGCGCCCGCATAATTAATCTGGGCCAAACTCAACAGCCCCTGGTGGCTGGGCTGGGCTTTATCTTGACTGGCCTGGGCGGAGTGCTGGCGGCCCCTACCCTGGTCTACCTGCGCGGCCACAAAAACTGGCGCACCCTGGGGGCGGCAGTGCTGCTGGTGGCTGCCCTGGTGTGGGCAATCATTGGCTACCGCGCCTACTGGGGCCACCTGGAGGTCTTTAGCGACTGGCAGCCCCCGGTGATGCGGGTAGAGCCTCAAGAATAGAACAGGAGAACAACTAAAAACTCTGCGACTATGCTCTTGTCTCTGGCAAGTCTCTGCTAATATTACGAAGAACCAACAAAGAACTACTCTTTTGGAAGCGTGGCTGAGTGGTCGAAAGCGCCTCCCTGCTAAGGAGGTAGGGGAGTAAACCTTCCCTCGTGGGTTCAAATCCCACCGCTTCCGTATTTTGAGCGGTAGCAAAAGCCAGATGTGACTTAATCACGTCTGGCTTTTGCTTATGGTGGAGAACTATGGGGACATAGTTGTAGGGACAGCGGTCTTTTTTGAAGATACAGGTGTACTTTGAGTTCGCCTGTACTGTAGGCTTGGGGGAGTGGTGCGAATGTACCGATGATTCCTAAGCACATTCAGCTCAAGAATTTTCTCAGCTACCGCGACGGCAGCCTCGACTTTAGCGGGCTGCATGTGGTCTGCGTGGCCGGGCCAAACGGGGCCGGCAAGTCGTCGCTGCTAGAGGCGATCGCCTGGGCGCTGTGGGGCCAAAGCCGGGTCGCCGCCGATGACGACATCATTCACCAGGGCGAGCTAGAGGCCCGCGTCGCCTTTCAGTTTTACCAGGGCGACCACACCTACCGGGTGATTCGCAGCCGCCACCGCACCCAGGGCACCAGTCTAGAGTTTCAGGTGCAGGCCGAGGCGGGCTGGCGGGTGCTGACCCAGCGCGGGGTGCGGGCTACCCAGCTGCTGATCTGCCGCCACCTCAGGCTCGACTACGACACGTTTATCAACTCCGCCTACCTCCGCCAGGGCGGGGCCGACGACTTTATGCTCAAGCGGCCGGGCGATCGCAAGCAGATTCTCGCTGACCTGCTGAAGCTGCACAACTATGACCACCTGGCCGAAAAAGCCAAAGACCAGGCCCGCCAGGCCAAGGCCGAAGCCACCCTGCGCCAAACCCAGCTCGATGAGCTAGCCGCGGCGATCGCCGACTACGAACCCACCCTCC
>JBBSLR010000522.1:0-2814 GCA_038255045.1 Phormidesmidales cyanobacterium | reverse complement strand
TACTCCCCACTTCCCACCTCCGACTCCCCACCACCCCTTCACCTCCTTACCCAAGACGTTCTATCATTGAGAGCGGGCTCTCTCATGCGGTAGCTATGGTTTCGGACGGCGACACATTGGTGAATTTGCGCTCACAGCTGCAGGGCGATTCGCTTAAAAAGCAGCTTTCGGCGGTGCATGAGCTGTTGGCCCTGGGGCAGGAGGGTATCGAGGTTTTGACCACCACCCTGGCCGATCGCAAAGACGAGCTGGCCACGGTGCTCGACGGCAAAATTTTTCAGGTGATCTACGCCACCCAGCAGGATAGCCTGCGGGAATTTTTGGCACAGCACTGGCCCCAGGGGCGGCTGGAAATGTCATCGGAACTGGGGATTGATTATGAACCCCTGCAAAATTTGCTGATTCAGCAAGACTTTGAAGAGGCCGACCGGCTGACGCTGGTCAAGCTGTGTGAGCTGGCGGGGCCGACGGCGATGAAGCGCAAGTGGGTCTATTTCACCGAGGTGGAGCAGTTTCCGGTGGTCGATTTGCAGACCATCGACCGGCTGTGGCTGATCTACTCTGAGGGCAAGTTTGGCTTTTCGGTGCAGCGCCGCCTGTGGCTCAGCCTGGGCCAAAACTGGGATAAATTTTGGCCGCGCATTGCCTGGAAAGACGACAACATTTGGACCCGCTACCCCGGCGGTTTTATTTGGGATTTGAGCGCCCCCGACGGCCACCTGCCCCTGTCAAACCAGCTGCGCGGCGTGCGGATGATGTCGGCTCTGCTGACTCACCCTGCCTGGCGCGACGAGGCGTAGCGGTGGCGACGCAGCGGGCTAAGGCCGACCTGCCAACGAAGGTGTGCGCTGTGTGCCAGCGCCCGTTTAGCTGGCGCAAAAAGTGGGCCGACTGCTGGGATGAGGTGAAGTATTGCAGCGATCGCTGCCGCCGCCGTCGGTAATGGAGGGTTTTTGGGGGAGACATTGCTACCCCGGTGAGCCCAGTGAATTGGGGTAGCGGGGCGATCGCCCAGACTGATCGCCCAGACTACAGATGCCCGGCAACCCACCCCTTAAGATAGGGAAGCATTCTTCAGGACGGCGACCATGACCCAGGCTTCACCCAAGGTAATCATCCACGGCGGAGCCGGTAGCTCGGTGGGCCACAAAGAACGGCTGGTGACCCTGCGAGAAGATCTGCACAGCATCGTCCAGCAGGTTTACCAAAAAGCCGAGGCCGGAGCCAGCGCCCGCGACTGCGTGGTGTTTGGCTGCCAACTGATGGAAGATTCTCCTCAGTTTAACGCGGGCTACGGGTCGGTGCTGCAATCGGACGGCCAGGTGCGCATGAGTGCGGGGCTGATGGATGGCAGCGCCCAGCGGTTTAGCGGCATTATCAACGTGTCGCGGGTGCGGCACCCCATTGACCTGGCGGCCTACCTGCAACCCGCCCCCGATCGCGTCCTCTCTGATTTTGGCGCGGCCGAGCTAGCCCGAGAGATGGCCCTGGCCCCCTTTGACCCAATCACCGACCTGCGCCTGCAAGAATGGATGCGGGAGCGGGCCAACAACTTTCAAAGCCCGATGGCTGGGGTGGTGGCAGAAACCGTAGACTCCCCCGCAGACCTCGAAAGTCGACGCGGCACCATTGGGGTGGTGGTGCTCGATCTGGATGGCCATCTGGCGGTGGGCACCTCAACCGGCGGCAAGGGGCTAGAGCGCCTGGGCCGGGTGAGCGACTCGGCTACCCCGGCGGGCAACTACGCCAACGGCTTTGCGGCGGTGAGCTGCACGGGCATTGGCGAAGACATTCTCGACGAATGCCTGGCGGCCCGCCTGGTGGTGCGGGTGACCGATGGCATGACCATGGCCGCCGCCTTAGCCAAAACCTTTGGGGAAGCGACGGCAAACGGGCGAGATTTTGGGGCGATCGCCCTCAGCCACCGGGGAGAAATCGCCTGGGGAAAAACCAGCGATGTGCTGCTAGCGGCCTACCATACGGGCGATGTCGTGGGCGATACTTTGGAGCTAGACTCAGGTACCTTGACCGGATTGGTGTAACCGCTATGACTGACCCAAAGGTTCCAGAGAAAAACCTCGGCAAAAACGTGAAGAAAAATGTTCTCAACGTCGACGTGCCCACCCTGATGGTAATTTTAACCCTGCTGATTTTGCTGCCCCTGCTGGCAACGGGGTTTATCTCGCAGTAAAAGTATACTCGTGCCATTCCAGAATTTGTCCGGCGATCGCGGGAGGTGGTCAGCATGGTGACGACGAAAGAGGCAACTACAACCACGGAATTGGTAAACGCCCAGGCGGCTGAGGCCGCTGAGTTCTCTAGCAATTTTCAGAGACTCCAGCAGTCACTGCGCGATCGCTGGGTGTCTACCGACGCCTTCGACACCGAAGAGCGCCACATCGTGGTGGTGCCTTCTCTTAGCCTCGATCAAGAAGAGCTGCTGAAGATAGAGGGCGTCAACCACTACGAAGAGCGGCTGCTGTTTTCGCTAATTCGGCTGCGCAACCCCAATACGCGCCTGGTCTACGTCACCTCCCAGCCGCTGCACCCCAGCATTGTTGACTACTATCTAGAGCTGCTGCCGGGCATTCCCAGCTCCCACGCGCGGGAGCGGCTGACCCTGTTTGCGGCCTACGACAGCTCCCGCAAGCCCCTGAGCCAAAAGCTGCTAGAGCGCCCCGTCTGCTAGAGCGCATTCGCAAAGCCATTAACCCCGAGCGGGCCTACATGACCTGCTACAACTCCACCCCCAGGGAGCGCGATCTATCCCTGGCCCTGGGGCTGCCCCTGCTGGCCCTCGACCCCGACCTGCTG
>JBBSLR010000521.1:0-2814 GCA_038255045.1 Phormidesmidales cyanobacterium | reverse complement strand
TGTGAGCCAGTTCGTACTCCTGGGCTTGCTGGTGGAGCCACCCCAGCAGCCCCAGTGAAAACTTGTACCGCCGCCAGGGGGATCAGGCAAAGTAACGCACCGTATAGTTGTCTTCGGCCACCGGCACTCCCAGGGGCACATTTAAATGACGCTGGCCTGAGTCGCCATTGGAGTTGGTGGTCAGAATCGTCACCTCGGCCCCCGCCGCCGCCAACCCCTGGGCGAAGCCGCGCACCATCTGGCTGGGGCCGCCGTAGACCAGGGAGATAGAAGGGATGATTTGGAGGAGGCGCATGGGGGAGTGGGTGATTTTGGGTTTTAGATTTTGGAGCTGCCTTCGTCATCTGTCTACGCCAATTTCTTCGTAAAACTCCAGCAACTGCTTCGCCAGCGCCCGGTTTGTGTAGCAGCCCATGGCGCGGTGGTAGCCGGTATCGGCTAGTTCCTGCCGCCGGCTAGGATTCTCCATCAGCAGGCGCAGGTGGTCGGCGAGGGCGGGGGCGTTGCCTTCGGGGAAGACCAGGCCCGCATCGCCGATGACGTTGGGGATTTCGCCGGAGTCGGAGCCGATCACGGGGACGGCGCAGGCCATGGCTTCGATCAGCACATGGCCGAACTGTTCTTTCCAGCCCTTGGCGGTGAGGGTTTTGAAGCTGTCGGTGGTTTCCGAGGGCAGCACCAGGGTGTGCATCAGGTTGATGTAGTGGGGCACCTGGTCGTGGGGAATGTCGGTGGCCCAGCGCAGGCGATCGCCGATGCCCGCCCCGTCGGCCTGGGCCTGAATGGCATCGCGCAGCTCCCCCCGGCCCGCTAGCAGCCACACCCAGGGCTGGGGCAGATGGCGCAGGGTGGCCAGGGCATTGCAGAGAGTGAGCAGCCCTTTCTCGACCACAAAGCGGCCGCAGTAGCCGACTACAAAGGCATCGCTGGGGATGTCGAGGGCGGCGGCCAGCTCTGGCTGGGGCTGGGGGCGAAAGCGGGTTTCATCAACGCCGAGCTGAGGCATGACCCGGTAGGGAGCGCGGCAGTCGTGCTCACGCAGAATATCGGCTCCATCCTGGTTGCCCACCACCAGGCCGTGGGTATGGCGCAGGTTGTAGGCTTCGAGGGCGGAGATGGGGAACTTGAGCTGATAGGGCAGATTCCACCAGGTGAAAAAGACGTTTTTGGCTTTTAGCCCCAGCAGCCGGTTGAGGGTGATGGTCTGGGCGTAGGCCAGCGCCCTAGAGCCCTGCTCGACTTGAATCACCTGGGGCCGAAATTTTCGCAGCAGCTGCACCAGCTCAGGGCCAAAGGTGAGCAAGCCCTGGTTGTTTTGGCTCAGGTTGCCCAGGGGCTGCACCCGAAAGTTGCCTTCCTGAAGCGGTTCGGAGACAATCAGCCGATTTTGCACGCCGCCGGGTTGCCAGCGCCGGGGCACCCCCACCACTACGTCCATAGCGGGAGAAAGCTGGGCCAGGGCGCGCAGTTTCTCGCGGTTGAGGTCAACGATATAGGTGTGGCTGAGCACAAGCACGCGCATGGCAGCGGCAATCTACAGAAAGGGCGGTTCTAGAATGCCCAAATCCCCCCACCCACCGTACGGGCGCACAGCGGTGCGCCCCAACCCGATCTATACCCCACTCCCCTACCTGCCCAAAAACTCATCCATCAGCCCATTCACCTGCCCCGGCTGCTCCTGCTGCACCCAGTGGCTGCAATGGGGAATGTAGCGCAGCCGCAGATCGCTGACGTAGTCTTCGGTGCCCAGGGTGAGTTCTTTGCCCAGGGCGGCATCGTCTTCGCCCCAGATCAGCAGGGTGGGCACCTCGAGAATGCCCCAGGGCGGCGGCGACCGATCGCCGAGCGTGAGGGCGCGGTAGTAGTTGACCATGGCGGTGAGGGCACCGGGCTTGGCGGCGGCGGTTTTGTAGGCCCGCAGATCGGCATCGCTAAAGGCCAATTTATCCACGGCCATGGCCTGAAAGATCTGCGCGATCGCCCAGTAGTCGCCCGCTGCCAGGGCCAGCTCTGGCAGCAGCGGCAGTTGAAAGGCCGCGATATACCAGCTGCGGGCCAGCTGCTGGGGGGTGCGCAGGCCCTCGGCAAACTTGGCCGGGTGAGGCATGTTCATCACAATTAGCGATCGCAGCAGCTTAGGGTGGGCATAGGCAAAGGCCCAGGCGATCGCGCCCCCCCAGTCGTGGCCCACCAAAATCATTTGCTCGTGGCCCAGGGCCACCATCGCCTGCCGCACGTCCTTCACCAACATCTCTAGGCGATAGTGCTCTGCCCCCTTGGGCTTATCGCTCTCGTTGTAGCCGCGCAGGTCGAGGGCCACACAGGTGTAGCGGTCAGCAAAATAGTCGAGCTGGTGCCGCCAGGAGTACCAAAACTCTGGGAACCCGTGCAAAAACAGCAGCAGCGGCCCCTGGCCCTGGGTCAAGTAGTGCAGGCGCAGGCCGTTGGTTTCTAAAAATCCGTGCTGTCTACCTGCCGCCATTGCCCCACCGGGTTCACGATCTCTCTAACTATACTGAGGTTTCTAAGAGGACGTTTGAAAAGATCTGAGGGGTCAAAAATCATGCTAACCGCCTGACCATAATACGGATCATGGCCAGGTAGATGAGGGTCTCTGAGGTTTCGGGTAACAGTTCATAATCTCGCACCAAGCGTCGGCACCCCATTAGCCAACCGAGAGTACGCTCCACCACCCAGCGTTTCTTGAGCAGCACGAACCCTTTCGTTTGTTGAGGTCGCAGCACGACTTGGAGAATCCAACGGCAGGTATCCATCACCCACATCATGAAAGCAGGGCCGTCAAAGCCCCCATCC
>JBBSLR010000520.1:0-2830 GCA_038255045.1 Phormidesmidales cyanobacterium | reverse complement strand
GATTCTTCTGCTCAACAACAGCCTCAAATACACCGCCAGCGGGGGGCGGGTGTGGGTCACTGCCCGCCGCGCCAGCGACTGCGCCGAAATCGAGGTGCTCGACACCGGCATCGGTATTTCTCAGGTCGATCTGCCCCGCATTTTTGACCACTTTTACCGGGGCCGCAACCTGCCCCCCGACACCGCCGAAGGCGCTGGGCTGGGTCTCTCCATTGTGCAGCAGCTGCTGCTCTACTGTGGTGGCACCATCGTCGCCCGCAGCCAGCCCGAGGAGGGCACTACGGTGGTGGTACGGCTGCCAATTCACCATCGGCAACCCTGAGCGCCATGGCGATCGCCACAGAACTGCTATCGATGTTGTCGATGGATGAGT
The DNA here is from genome assembly GCA_038255045.1 of Phormidesmidales cyanobacterium. GTDB lineage: Bacteria > Cyanobacteriota > Cyanobacteriia > Phormidesmidales > Phormidesmidaceae > Nodosilinea. The sequence goes on along the minus strand of JBBSLR010000520.1, from coordinate 2,457 downwards.
GAACCTGGGTCGATACCTGCCGTCAGCCCTGACCGCTAGAATTCCTAAGACCAATGAGCCTGCGTTGCAGCATTTGCCTTGACCCTACCTACCTCGATTACACCGGCCCAGCCCGAGACTAGGCTTGGCCCAATCTACGCCCTACTGGCCTACAGCACCTGGGGCCTGCTGCCCATCTACTGGAAGTTTTTTGGTGCCACCTCCGCCGTGGAAGTGCTCAGTCACCGGATGATCTGGTCAGCGGTGTTTTTGGTGGGCATTTTGCTGGTGCAGCGGCGGCTGGGGGATCTGACGGCGCTGTTTAGGTCGCCTCGCAAAGTGCTGGTGCTGCTGCTCACCGCTAGCCTGCTGACCTTTAACTGGGGGCTATACATCTACGGGGTCAACAGCGATCGCGTGGTCGAGGCCAGCCTGGGCTACTACATCAACCCCCTGGTGACGGTGCTGCTGGGGTTTATCTTTCTCAAAGAGCGCCTCTATCGGGGGCAGCAGGTGGCCGTGGCCCTAGCGGTGATCGGAGTGGGCTACTTCATCTGGCAGCTGGGCACCGTGCCGTGGATTGCCCTCAGTCTGGCGATTTCGTTTGCGTTTTATGGTCTGCTGCGCAAGGTGGTGGCAGTGGCCCCCCTGGCGGGCCTGGCGGTCGAAACCCTGCTGATTACCCCCCTAGTGCTGCTGGTGGTGAGCTGGTTGGCCGTCAGCGGCCAGGGGCATTTTGGGGAAAGTTTGCCCATGACGCTGCTGTTTATTGGCGCTGGGGTGGCGACTTCAATGCCCTTGCTGTGGTTTAACAAGGCGGCCAAGCGACTGACGCTGGCAACCCTGGGCTTTTTTCAATACCTGGCCCCGTCGCTATCGCTGCTGCTGGGGGTGTTTGTGTACGGTGAACCCTTTACCTCGGTGCATGTAGTCACCTTTAGCTGCATTTGGGCGGCGCTGCTGCTGTATTCGGTGACGGCGATGCGGATGAGGGGGAGGGTGGGGGTGGGGGGGGAGGAGGTGAGGAGGTGAGGAGGTGAGGAGGGGAGGAGGGGAGGAGGTGAGTAAGACCAAATCCGAATCACATAACCTCGATGCCCAAGAGGTCAAACCGTAGGGGCGTTGGCGCAGCCTAGCCGGAGGCTCTATGGCGTTCGCCCAGAGGTATCGGGTAACCAAACGGTGCCTGTTGCGGGTCTCTGGCGGGCCATGCGGTACCGGCCTTCGTCAACCGCAGCGGGATTGATCAAGCCGTTGAGTTTCAGCCCGCTGAAGATGGGGTCGGGGCCTACTGCGACGTGTTTCAAGCCTCGGGCGATTGTTTAGATGAGGCCCTGCTGCAGCGCGTTGCCCAGGCCATGTTTGACCCCGATCGGCACCCCGAAGTCTATCGCCCCTGCCCGGCGGCGGCGGCGGTAGAGGCCGACCTCGCCCAGGCCATGGTCGATGCCTACAAGCAGGCCAGTCTGGAGCAACGCCAGTCGGTGGTCGAACAGTTCAACGCTCTGCTTGATCGGTAACCACTTCAGCTATTGGGCCCTTGAGCGCAATCTGCGAGCGCAATCTGCGAGAGGACAGCTTGCACAAACTCGCCTTTCGCGGCGGTATACCCTTCGCGATCAGTTGCATGGGCTGCTGCCAGCGATCGCTTGAGGGTTGCATAGCGAGTGGCCATCTCTGGATGAGCGCACAGATAATCACAGAACATCAGTGCGGCTTGGGCATCCTCAGGGGTGCGCACATGGACATGGTGCGATCGCCCCTGGCCAAAGGGCGGCATTCCCTTCACAAAAAACATGCGGTTCCGGTTGGGGTTATCGGCCCAGTAGACATACCCCAGCGACGCCAAGGGATCGATGAAAAGCGGCCACTGCGATCGGTCTGGGGCAATCAGCAAGATGTCTATGATGGGCTTAGCGGCTAGGCCCGGTACGGCTGTGCTGCCAAAGTGCTCAAGCCGGATGTCGCTGTCGGCGGCGATGACGTCTCGAATGGCCCTTGCTTCCTGCTGAAAGGCTGTCGGCCAGTTGGCACTGTATGACTCAACCACGATTCGGTCTTCCAGGGCGTTGCTCCAGGTGCCGTCATCCCGCTGCTTGACTGTCATAGCTTTAGTCATCTGTAGGATAAGGAATCCAAGCTCTCCCAGGATTCTGACTCTTAAAAATTCTATAAATTGTGGCTACGGATAGATTCCCAGAGCGACCTCGTGGTCTGGCAAGCTAAAATCTGTAGGTTGGGTGAAGCGCTAGCGGAACCCAACAAAGCTTACTAATTCTTTAATTTGACAAAGCACTAGCGCCAGTTTTCGCGGCGCTGGAGGGGGTTCATCAATTCGTTTAGCCCCTCCCCCACGAGAGAAAGCCCCGTCACCATGAGGGTCAGCGCCAGCCCCGGAAACAGCGCCGTCCACCAGATGCCCGTGGGCAGTGCATCTAGGGCCTGGCGAATGTCGGCCCCCCACTCGGGCACCTGCTC
>JBBSLR010000519.1:0-2850 GCA_038255045.1 Phormidesmidales cyanobacterium | reverse complement strand
GGGCGTAGTTTGCTAAGCTTTTGGCGCTGCAAACCCAAAGATACAGATGACTGCTAACCACATCATGGCCCTGGATCTGGGCACCACTGGCAACCGGGCGATTATTTTTGACCGGGAGGGGGCGATCGCCGGTCAGGCCTACCGCGAGCTGACCCAGTACTATCCGCAGCCGGGCTGGGTTGAGCACAACGCCCGCGAAATTTGGGAAGAAATTGAGTGGGCCATGGGGTCGGCCATCTCTAAAGCCGGGCTGAAGCCCACGGATATTGCCGCCATTGGCCTGACGGTGCAGCGCGAAACCTGTTTACTTTGGGACAGCAGCACGGGGCGGCCCCTCTCCAATGCGATCGTCTGGCAAGACCGCCGCACCGCGCCCCTGTGCAACCAGCTGCGGGAAGCGGGCAAGGCGGAGGAAATCTACGATCGCACCGGCCTCGTCCTCGACGCCTACTTTTCGGCCACCAAGCTGGCCTGGCTGCTAGAACAGGCCAAGAAAGAAGCTGACCCGCCGGTAGACTTTGACCAGGTGCTGGCGGGCACGGTGGACAGCTGGGTACTGTGGAACTTGACCGGGCGGCAGGTACATGCCACCGACCACAGCAACGCCAGCCGCACCATGCTGCTGAATATCTCCAGCGGCCAGTGGGATGACACGCTGCTTGACCTATTCGGCATTCCGCCCCACATGATGCCTGCGATCAAGCCCAGCGTCGGGGTGTTTGGCCACACTGACAAATCAATTTTAGGGGCAGAGATCCCCATTGCGGCCATCTTTGGCGACCAGCAGGCGGCGCTCTATGGCCACGGCTGCGATCGCCCCGGTCTGCTCAAATGTACCTACGGCACCGGGGCGTTTTTGGTGTCGCACACCGGGGATGAGGTGGTGCGATCGCAAAACCAGCTGCTCTCCACCGTGGCCTGGTCTGAGGCGACTGAGGATGCCAAACAGCCTCACATTGGCTATGCGATCGAGGGCAGCATGTTCACCGCCGGGGCCTGCATTCAGTGGCTGCGCGATGGCCTCCAGGTGATCTCTAGCGCTGCAGAGACAGAAATTCTTGCCCAAAAGGCGGTCAACAACAACGGTGTCTACTTTGTGCCCGCCCTCAGCGGTCTCGGTGCTCCCCACTGGGATATGAGCGCTCGCGGCGCATTCTTTGGCCTGACCGGGGGTGCCCAGCGAGAGCACATGGTGCGGGCGGTGCTGGAGGCGATCGCCTACGAAGTCAAAGAAGTGGTCGATGCCGTCAACCAGGATGCCGGTACCCCGATTCGCCAGCTCAAGGTCGACGGCGGGGCCTGCAACAACGACTTTCTCATGCAGTTCCAGGCCGATGTGCTGGGCATTCCGGTGGAGCGGCCCGAGGTGCTCGATGTCACCGCCCAGGGGGCAGCCTTTGCGGCGGGCCTAGCGGTTGGTTTCTGGGACGACTATCGCGCCCTAGTCGAGAGTCGTCCCATTGATAGAGTGTTTGAACCTGGCCTTGGCCAAGCTGAAGCCCAGGACAACTTTGCGATGTGGATGAAAGCCGTGAGCCGAGCTAAAGATTGGGTCGAGTAGGGCTTTTTCACCATGGCATACACTAGGAGATAGTTCTCCCACGGGTGGGCGCTATGGCGAATCTCCGTCTGCAAAAGCCGCTGCGCCAGCTCTGCGATGAAGACTTTGGGCGCTGGGCTGAGGCTACTGTCACCTGTCTTAGGGCCAGAGACGTCCAGCAGCTTGACTGGGAAGGGCTGATTAAAGACACGTCACCCCCTACCCTCTCCCCTCACTCTCCACCGTCCCCATGAGAATTTTGCTGGTTGATGACGAAGTCGAGCTCACCGACCCGCTCAGCCGCCTGCTGACCCGTGAGGGCTATGCCGTAGATGTGGCCACGGAGGGAGAAGCCGGTTGCACCCTGGCCAGCCAGGGCGGCTACGACCTGCTGATCTTAGACTGGATGCTGCCGGGGCTGAGTGGTTTGGAGATCTGTCGGCAGGTGCGATCGCGCCAAGACAGCACTCCCGTGCTTTTTCTCACCGCCAAAGACACCCTCAACGATCGCGTCGCTGGCCTCGATGCCGGAGCCGACGATTACCTCGTCAAACCCTTCGAACTGCGCGAGCTGCTGGCCCGGGTGCGGGCGCTGCTGCGGCGATCGCCCAACCTAGATGCCTCCCCCTCGCCCCGCCTCGCCTACGACGACCTCACCCTCGACGAAGCCAACCAGCTGGCCCACCGCCAGGGGCAACCCGCCGAACTCTCTGAAAAAGAAACTCGCCTGCTGGCCTACCTGCTGCGCCACGTCAACCAGGTGCTCACCCACGAGCAAATCTACCAGGGCGTCTGGGGCGATCAAGATGCCCCCAGCAGCAACGTGGTCGCCGCCCAAATGCGCCTGCTGCGCCGCAAGATTGAGCCTAAGGGCACGCTGCCGATGATCCACACCGTCTACGGCAAGGGCTATCGGCTGGGCGGCTGAGGCAATTCTGGATCTTGGACTTGCGATTTTGGTTGGGGGAGCCTGGGGTCTTTGCTCACTGTGCAGATGACCGCCAAAATCCAGAATTATTCAAAATCTTGAGCCGGGCTGCTGCAAAAACGCTGCCTCTGCCGCAGTCGTCTCTCGACCCAAGATCTCGTTGCGGTGGGGGAAGCGGCCAAACCGCTGAATCACCTCGCGGTGGCGCAGGGCGTAGTCGAGGGTAGATTCAAACCCCGGATCGGCCGCTTGGAGGGCCTGCACTAGCTCCACCGAGCGATCTTGATCTACCAAATTCTCGCTGTGCTCCAGCGGTAAATAAAAGAAGATGCGCTCTTCGGGCCGCACCTGCTGGTCGTAACCCCGATCAAGGGCGTGGTAG
>JBBSLR010000518.1:0-2855 GCA_038255045.1 Phormidesmidales cyanobacterium | reverse complement strand
AGAACGCGGGCCGCGACCCCCTCGCCTTCGCGGATCAACCCTAGGAGTAGGTGCTCGGTGCCAATATAGTTGTGGCCAAGCTGACGGGCCTCTTCCAGGGAGAGTTCAAGCACCCGCTTGGCTCGGGGGGTAAAGGGAATTTCAACGGCCACGAAGCCGGAGCCACGGCCAATGATCTTTTCAACTTCGATGCGGGCGTCTTTGAGATTGACACCCATCGACTTTAAGACCTTGGCAGCCACGCCCGTGCCTTCCCCAATCAGCCCCAGAAGGATTTGCTCGGTACCCACGAAATTGTGGCCGAGCCGACGAGCCTCCTCCTGAGCCAGCATGATGACTTTGATTGCTTTTTCTGTGAAGCGTTCAAACATGACGGTATATATCACCTGGTGCGTGCCGGATAGGCAAATTCTAGCACAGCAATTTTTGTCGGTTGTGCCCTAGTAAACACCGGGTTTACCGTGCTCCGCTGGGGCAGTCCCCTGACCGTAAAAATAGGGTGGGATCGCCGCTCGTCAAGGGGTTTAGCCGATAAAAATGTAAATTTTCTCAACTTTATAAGGTTCGGTTTCAGGTTCGGTTGACCGACATTTTTTCACCACTAATCTGCCATCCTTGGTGCTCAAGACGACTGGCCGTCCGTTGCCGTTGCCGCCGTAGTAGATCCCCAAATTCAGCGTTTGTAAGGGAATTTTGCCAGAGAATTAGGGCATCTTCGCCATCGGCATAGTAGCGGCGGCGGCGGCCCAGAGTCTCAAAGCCAAGGCTTTCGTAGAGGGCCAGGGCCAGACTATTGGAGGGCCGCACCTCCAGGGTGGCGCGGGTGAGGTCACGATGGCAGGCAGCTTCGAGCAAATTTACCAGCAGCCACTTGCCTAGCCCCCGCCGCTGGTAGCACGGGTCAACCGCCAGCACGGTAATGTGGGCCTCATCTAAAATCGCCCAGTAGCAGCCCAGGCCCAGCAGGGTGGCCCCATCTGAGTTGGCGGAAACTAAGTTCGCAGAAACTAAGTTCGCAGAAATCTGCGGGTCAGCCATCGAAGCCGTCGATAGATCGTCCGCAGCTCCCTCGCTACCATCGGGCCTATGCAACAGCATGAGCAGACAGCTGTTGGGGCTATCGATCTCGCGCCCGTAGCCCTCCGCCGACCACAACCCCCCCAGGGCGCACTGGTCGAGGGCCACCAGGGCAGGAATGTCTTCGTGGCCAGGAGCCTGGCAGTAGAGATAGCCCACAAATCCACAAATATAGATTGACTAGACTGGCTAATTTACAATTGGCCAAAAGCTAGCACAGCCCTTAATTGTACACTGGAGGCTGGGGCGCAGTGCCAACGCCAGTACAGAGTCGTGGCTGTCTCAAACCAACACCCTGAACAACCCTTCATTTCTGTGAGTGCAATGTCTATGGTTTCGACGTCTTCTGTGCAGGTTGCCAGCGCCAGCAGTCAGCGGTATCTGCCCCCCGCCAGCGCTGCGGGCCAGCTTTCGCCCAACCAGCAATTGCTGCCCCTCAGCGCCACGGTCACCCCCGACGACCACCTGAGCGTGGGCGGCTGCGATGTGGTCGACCTGGTCGAGCGCTTTGGCTCGCCGCTATACATTCTCGACGATCACACCTTGCGCACCGCCTGCCGCCAGTACCGCCAGGGGTTCGAGCGCTACTATCCCGGCGAGGCGCTGGTGCTCTACGCGTCGAAGGCCTGGAGCTGCATGGCCGTCTGCGCCGTGGTGACGGACGAAGGCTTGGGCATAGACGTGGTGTCGGCGGGGGAACTGCTGACCGCCACTGAAGCTGGGGCTGCTGCTGACCACATCTATTTCCACGGCAACAACAAATCTTTTGAAGAGCTGACCCTAGCGGTCGAAGTCGGCTGTCGAGTCGTGGTCGACAACTGGCTAGAGCTTAAAACCCTGGGCGAAATCGCCACCCGCGAGGGCAAAACCGTGCCCATTTTGCTGCGGGTCACCCCCGGCATTGAGTGCCACACCCACGAATACATTCGCACCGGCCATCTGGACAGCAAGTTTGGCTTTGACCCCGACCAGATTGAGGCGGTGTTCGAGTTTCTGTCTGGTCAGCCCCAGATCCATTGCCTGGGCGTCCACGCCCACATTGGCTCGCAGATTTTTGAGCTGACTCCCCACACCGACCTGGGGGGGGTGATGGCCCAGTGGGTGGTGACCGCCCAGCGCTACGGCCTCACCCTGAGCGAGCTAGACGTGGGTGGTGGCCTGGGCATTCGCTACACCGAATCTGACGACCCACCGAGCATTGACACCTGGGTCAAGACCGTGTGCGACAGCGTGGTGACGGCCTGTGAGGCCCAGGGCATTCCCCTGCCCCGGCTGCTGTGTGAGCCGGGGCGATCGCTGATTGGCTCCGCCTGCGTCACCGCCTACCGGGCGGGTAGCCAGAAGGTGATCCCCAACCTGCGCACCTACGTCTCAGTGGACGGCGGCATGTCTGACAACCCCCGCCCAATTACCTACCAGTCGGTATACCGAGCGCTGGTGGCCAGCCGCATGACCGCCCCCCTCAGCGAAACCATCACCCTGGCCGGTAAGCACTGTGAATCAGGCGATATTCTAATTAAGGATGCGGCTTTGCCCGAGCTGAAGAGCGGAGATGTGGTTACTATTGCGGGCACAGGTGCCTACAATTACAGCATGGCTTCAAACTACAACCGGGTGCCTCGGCCGGCGGCGGTGCTAGTGGTCGAAGGCAATGCCCAGCTGATTATTCGCCGGGAAACCGTGGCCGATCTGCTGCGGCAAGACTGCCTGCCCGAAACTCTGCGCCCCAAACCAAAGTCTATCTAACCCAGCAACCGCCGCTAGCCTTGGACAGGGTT
>JBBSLR010000517.1:0-2857 GCA_038255045.1 Phormidesmidales cyanobacterium | reverse complement strand
CTACGAACCTCGCCAGGCCTTTATTAAACGAGTCATCGGCGAACCCGGCCAAACGTTGCAGGTGAGCCAGGGCCAGGTTTTAGTCGATGGCACCCCCCTGCCAGAGCCATACATTTTAGAGCCTCTGGCCTACAGCCTAGATCCCGTCACCGTGCCGGCGGACCAGGTGTTTGTCATGGGCGACAACCGCAACGACAGCAATGACTCCCACGTCTGGGGCGGGCTGCCCCAGCAAAATATTATTGGCCGGGCGCGGCTGCGGTTTTGGCCCCTCGATCGCCTGGGTATTGTCGAGTAGCGATCGCCCTCACCGCACCCCGGTGCCGTAGGCGATCAAACGGCTCGTCTACAGCTGCCCGGCGGCAAAAATCGCCTCTGCCTGGAGCTGTAGCTCTGCAAAAACCTGAGAGACGAGGGCATCTCCCGCTCTAAACTGCGCCTTGACGTAGAGATCATCCGCCAGCTGACACAGGGTAATGGTCGGCTGCTTGGGTTTGCCGATGTACTCTCGACCGCCGAGGCCTAGATAGTCGGCAATCCAATACTCCGGCACGCCCAAGAGGGCGTAGTCTTCGACCTTGCGGGCGTAGTCGTTTTGCCAGTTGGTGCTGACCACTTCAGCGATCAGCTTGATGGCCGCGCCCGAGGTAATCACGGGCTGATACTGCCACAGCGGCTCATGCACCAGCTGGGTTTTGTCCAGCACCACCACATCGGGTCGCAAAGCCGTTTGCTCCGAGACTCGAATCAGGCATCGATGGGGAATGACGTAGGGCAGATCGAGCCGGTCAATTTCCACATTCAGCTTGCGGGTGACAAAGCCAATCACCTGTTGCTCCACTGGAGCCGCTGCGCGAACATGCAACCCTGTCGGCTCCACGTCAGTCACCTCGCCGTCAATGAGTTCATACCGATCAAACTGATCCTCCTCGCCGTAGCGGGCCAGGAAGTCATCGACGCTGAATGTCCGAGGATTGATTTGAACCATTGCAGCTAAGTAGAACGCCTTAATTATTTGTAGGATGCGTTATCGCGCCAGCGTAACGCATCAAGCCCAGACTAGGCCCTCATCCCCCAACCCCTTCTCCCGAGGGGAGAAGGGGAGCCGGATTCAGAACCCCTCTCCCCCAGGGAGAGGGGCAGGGTGAGGGCGGAGAGCCATGGTGAATGGATGGTTATTTTCATGGAATACTCTCATACCCGTCTGACTACTTATAAGGTAGCTGGTGCAGCACTGAGCCGCTCTGTAACCGGCTCAAGCCAAGTAGGTGTACTGGCTGAGGCTGCGCTCGTAGTGCTGAATCAGCAGCTGCGACTCTTCGAGGGTGATTTGGCTGTCTTGCAGCGCCTGCTCTGACCGGCGGCGAATATTCTCAATCATGTCTTCGGCGTCGTACTGCACGTAGCCCAGCACCTCGGTCATGGTGTCGCCCTTGACCACCTGCTCCACCTGGTAGCCCTTGGGGGTCATGTGAATATGCACCGCGTTGGTGTCGCCAAACAGGTTGTGCAGGTTGCCCATGATCTCCTGATAGGCCCCGCCCAAGAACATGCCCAGGTAGTAGGGCTGATCAGGCTCTAGCGGGTGCAGCTCTAGCACTTGCTTGACATCCCGCAGGTCAATAAACTTGGTGATCTTGCCGTCGCTGTCGCAGGTGAGGTCGGCCAGGGTGCCCCGGCAGCTGGGCTCTTCGTTGAGCCGGTGGATGGGCAAAATCGGGAACAGCTGCTCGATCGCCCAGGTGTCGGGCATCGACTGAAACACCGACAGGTTGATGTAGTAGATCGAGGCCAGGCTCAAGTTCAGCTCTTCAATGTCTTCGGGCACGTGGTCGGCATCGCTGACCACCGACAGCGCTTTACGGCAGCAGGCCCAAAACAGCCGCTCGGCCCGCGCCCGCGCCGACAGACTCAGGTAGCCAAAGTTAAACAGGCTGATCGCCTCTTCTTTAAACTGCACCGCGTCGTTGTACAGCTCTTGCACCGTGTTGGGGGTGAGGTTTTGGTAGATCTCGTACAGCTCGCGCAAAATCATGTGGTCGTCCTCGCTGGGCACCTCCACCTCCTCGTGGCTGGGGGCGTCGCTGCTGCCCAGCACGTCAAAGACCAAGACCGACTGGTGAGAAACCAGCGCTCGCCCGCTCTCGCTCACCAGGGTGGGCACCGGTACCCCCTTCTGGCGGCAGGCCTCTTGCACCTCGGCCACCACGTCGTTGGCGTAGTTTTGGGTGCTGTAGTTTTTCGAGGCGTAGAAGGTGGTTTTCGAGCCATCGTAGTCCACCGCTAGACCGCCGCCCACATCTAGAAAGCGCATGCCCGCGCCCAGCTCCGCCAGCTCGACATAGATGCGGCTGGCCTCCCGCAGAGCCTCTTTGACCACGCTGATGGCGGAAATCTGCGAGCCAATATGAAAGTGCAAGAGCTGAAGACAGTCGAGCATCTCCGCCTCCCGCAGACGATCCACCACGGCGAGAATCTCAGGCACCGTGAGGCCAAATTTGGCCCGATCGCCCGCCGAGATGCCCCAGCGACCGCTGCCCTTGGTGCTGAGCTTGGCCCGCACCCCGAGAACGGGGCGAATGTTAAGCCGCTGGCTGGCCTCAATGGCGATCTCCAGCTCCTTCATCTGCTCAATCACGATGATCGGCTGCTGGCCCAGCCGCTGGCCCAGCATGGCGGTCTCAATGTAGTCGCGATCTTTGTAGCCGTTGCAGATCAGCAGCGCCCCCGGCGTATCGAGGGTGGCCAAGGCGATCAGCAGCTCGGGTTTTGACCCCGCCTCTAGGCCAAACTGGTAGGGCCTGCCGTAGCGCACCACATCTTCTAACAACTGCCGCTGCTGGTTGCACTTGACCGG
>JBBSLR010000516.1:0-2880 GCA_038255045.1 Phormidesmidales cyanobacterium | reverse complement strand
GCTGGCCGAGCGGCGGCTGCAAACCCTATTTTTTGAGATTCGCGGCCCGGTCACGGCCCCCGACGACATTGTGATCTTGGCCATGGATGACGAGTCCTTTAGTCAGGCCGAATACTACCGCACCGACCCCGAGCAGTACAGCTACCTGGCCCCCATTGCCGGTAGCCCCTGGCAGCGCCGCGCCTATGCGATCGCCATTGAGCGCCTGCTAGAGGCCGGAGCCAGGGCGGTGGTATTGGATATTCTGATGTTCTCCGACAGCAGCTATGGCCCCGCCGACGACCAGGCCCTAGCCGATGTGCTAGCTCGCTACGGCGATCGCGTGGTGCTGGCCACCGCCGTAGACGACGCCCAGCTGCGCCAGGGAGCACTGATTCGCCCCACCCTGCCCCTGCCCCAGCTGCGCGACACCCCCGTGCTCACCGGCAATATCAACTTTCCCATTGAGCCAGACGGCCGCATTCACCGCCACGGGCGGGCCTACCTTAACGGCCTTGACGCCAGCCTGGCCGACATCGATGCCGTCAGCAGCCTGCCCAGCGCCGTCACCACCACCCAGTCCTTCGCCGAAGCCGCCCTAGAGGCGGCGCGGATCGAGCACCCTCCCTACCGGGGCGATTTCATTAACTTCTACGGGCCAACCCGCAGCTTTAGCCACCTGCCCTTTTGGTACGTGCTCGACCCCGACCCCTGGGCCAACCACCTCGACGAGGGGCGCTATTTTCAAGACAAAATTGTGCTGGTGGGGGCCACCGCTAAGTTTTTGCAAGACTTTCACCAGGCCCCGTTCTCAGAGACGCTGTTGCACCCTGAGACCATGGCCGGGGTCGAGATTTTAGCCAACGACATGGCCAACCTGCGCAGTGGCCAGTCGCTGCGCCAGGGGCTGCCCAATCCCTGGCTGCGGGGGCTGCTGGTGATGGTCGGCGGCGCCGGGTTTGTGCTCTTGCTGCGGCGGTTTAACCGCCCGGTGGCCCGCCTGGGATGGACGCTGGCTACCCTGGGCGGCTGGTTTTGGCTCAGCTATGGGGTCTTCGCCGGGGCTGGGGTGCTGCTGCCCACCGGGGCACCCATCGTCGGGCTGATGGTGCTGGGGAGCACCTATATCGTGGCCGATATTGTCACCGAGCAGCTGCGCAAGCAGCGCCTGCGTCAAACCCTAGAGCAGTACGTCACCTCCCCCATTGTGCAGGAGATCATTAGCCAGCAGGACGATCTGCACGACCTGCTGAAGCTGCGGGAGGCCGAGGTGATCGGCCTGCTGCTGGCCAACCGCTACCGGGTCGTGCGCCTGCTGGGGTCAGGGGGCTTTGGCGAAACCTACGTGGCCGAAGACACCCAGCGCCCCGGCTCGCCCATCTGCGTAGTCAAGCAGCTGCGGATTATCAGCAACGATCCCAGGGCACACCGTCTGGGCCGGCGCTTTTTTGAGGGAGAAGCCGAAACCTTAGAAAAACTGGGCCACCACCCCCAGATTCCTCGACTGCTGGCCTACTTTGAGGCCCAGAGCTCTTTCTATCTGGTCGAAGAAATGATCGACGGCAGCCTGCTCAAGGATGAGCTGGCCGCTCGCCGCCCCCTGCCCCAGGCCTACGTGCTCGACCTGCTGCTGGGGCTGCTGCCGGTGATCGCCTTTGTCCACGACCAGGGGGTGATTCACCGCGATATTAAACCCTCCAACCTTATTCGGCGGCAGTCAGACGGGCAGCTGGTGCTGATCGACTTTGGCGCAGTTAAGCTAATTTCCAACAAGCTGGCCGATACGGGGGTGCAGCTCACCTCTACCTCCACCATTGGGGTAGGCACCCAGGGCTACATGCCCAGCGAGCAGTCGGCGGGGCTGCCCAAGTTTGGCAGCGACCTCTACGCCCTGGGCATTACCGCCGTTGAGGCGCTGACCGGCGTGCCCGCCTATGCCCTGAGCCGCGACGTCAACGGCGAACTGCTGTGGCGGCACGAGGCTCCCCACGTCGACCCCGCCCTTGGGGATATTCTGACCCGACTGGTGCTTTACGATTTCACCGATCGCTACCAGCGGGCCGAAGAGGTGCTGGCTGACCTGGCCGGGGTTGAGGGACTGGTGCGATCGCAGCCCCACCCCGACCCGATGCCTAACCCGGCTGGGAGTAGGTACCACGGTCAACCAGCCTACGGTATGAGCATCGATAGCGTCGCCACCGACGACCTAGACGAACCCGAGGCCGGTGAAGATAACACCCGCGTGCTACCCGGCGACTGGTTTGCCACCGCTGGAGAAGTCTCCTCCAGCGACGACGACACCGAATCTTAATTTTTTAAGATAATAATCTCCTAGGCTCCAGGCTGGGGAATGGTGATATCCACCGGGTTAACCGCAGTATTGGGGGCCAGAGAGTCTAGCCCCGGCTGAATGTCATCGGGGTTGCCCACCACCAAAATCACCAGCTGCTCTGGGGCCAGCCGGGCCTGGGCCGCCGCCAAAATCTCCTGGGCCGTGGTTTGGCGCACCTGATCTTGAAACTGAAAGACAAAATCCTGCGGGTAATCGTAGTATTCGTAGCGCATCAGCCGGGCCAAAGTTTGGCTGGGGCTTTGGAAGTTAAACACAAAGCTGTTGAGCACCGCATCCTGGGCCTGGGCCAGTTCCCCATCGGTGACAGGGCTGGTGCGCATGCGGGTAATCTCAGCCAGGGTTGAGCGAATAAAGGGCACCGTGGCCTCCGAGCGGGTTTGGCCCCCGCCGATGAACAACCCCGGATAGTCGTAGCGGGGTGCCCAGAAGGCATAGACCGAGTAGGCTAGCCCCTGGCGCGATCGCACCTCGTTAAACAGCCGCCCGCTAAAGCCGTTGAGCACCTCATTCATCACCGCCAGGGCGGCGTGGTCGGGGTAGTCAAGCCG
>JBBSLR010000515.1:0-2892 GCA_038255045.1 Phormidesmidales cyanobacterium | reverse complement strand
CCAACCAAGCCAGTAGGTTGTGCCGGAGGTGAGTCAGGTCTCGGTAAAACTCCTGCTTCACAAATTGCCCCAGGGCATCGATGGGGCTAAACGACTCACCAGGCTGCCAGCCAATCTCCTGGGCGATGGGGGTGGTATGCGATCCCTTTAGAATTTGCACCGTGGTCAGCTCGTGAAAGCGCCGCACCAGCACCTCCGACAGCGGGCGGGTTTGGTCGATGGTGTCGCTGCGAAATTTAATCAGCAGGTTGCGGGGTACGGGGTAGCGATCGCGCACCAGCGCCAGGGTGGTCTCGGGGTCAGGGGTAAACTCGACGTTAAAGGCCGGGTTAAACTGCACCACCTGGTCTAAAAAGGGAATGGATCGCCGCGCCGGGTAGTTGTTAAAGCTCATATAGATATTGCCCACCCGCTCCACCTCCCACAGACTGTTGATCAGCAGGTGTACCTTACAGCCCATGCTGTGCCCCAGCCCGTAGATCGGCAGGGGTTGGCGGTTGGTCAGCACCCGTTTGTCGAGATAGCGCATCGCCTGGTTAAAGGTAATCAGCACCTCCTGGGCAATGGCCGTGTGGTCAAAGGTATTGATGAAGGGGGTCGCGACCACCAGGTAGCCCTGGTGGGCCAGGTTTTCGAGCAGCCACTGGTAGGTCACGCTGGGGGCCGCTGCCACAAAGGCACCGCCCAGAAAATGTACAATTGCCACGGGGTTGGGGGGCACCAAAATCCAGTTACCAGATACCTCTTGCCAGTTCATAGCTGCCTGTAGTGCTGTCTGCGTGATCAAGCACGGTTAATTCAACGGTCAGCCCAGGGGTGATTGAAGGCTATGGCCGCCCGGTTTGAATCGTCCGCCTACTTAATGTAGCTAGATGTAGCTAGTTTGACTGGGGCAAGAAACCGCGCTCGGTAGAGATAGCCGCCCTCCACGGCGGCCCTTGTCTTCTGGTTTGCCGGGGCAGTAAGCTCAATGGGCTGATGTTGGGAGTGGCTATGGCACAGGGAAACGCGATCGCAGAGCACACCATATTGGCCAACGGGCTGACCTGGTTCTATCGCGAGCTTCAGCCCATCGGCGATGCGCCCCGCCTGCCGGTGGTGCTACTCCACGGGTTAGTCTCCCAGAGCTACAGCTGGCGTCAGGTGATGCCCGTTCTGGCCCAGCAGGGCTTTCGCACCATCGCCCCCGACTGGATTGGCCATGGGTTTTCTGATAAACCCGACCGGCGCGACTTTCCCTACACGCCTGAGGCCCTGGTCGCCGCCCTGGCAGATTTCTTAGATGCTTTAGATCTATCCCAGGTGCACCTGGTGGCCCAGGGATTTCTTGGCTCAGTCGGGGTTCAGTACGCTCTGCAGCACCGTGAACGGGTAGACCGCCTGGCAATCATCAATGCTCCTATAGGGCCTGGGGCCAAGCTGCCCTGGAAAATCCGCCAGATGGGCCTGCCCCTGGCTGGCGACATGATCACCCAAGACCCGACCCTGGTTGATCGCACCCTGGAGGGGGCTGGCCCCTACCAGATCGACGACGCTGATCTCGATGTGTATCGCCGCCCCTTTCTCAAAACCTCCAGCGTGGGCCGAGCGTTGATGACCACTGTGCGAGCGATCAATCTGGAGGCAAGCAGCCAGGCGATCGCCGCCGCATTGCCCAGCTGGGATCATCCCACCCTAGTCCTCTGGGGGCGGAGTGACCCTTGGTTGCCGGTGAGCCTGGCGGAGGCAGCTGTGCAAGCTCTGCCCAATGGTGAACTGCAAACCTTAGACGAAGTCGGCCACTATGCCCAAGAAGACTG
Source organism: Phormidesmidales cyanobacterium (assembly GCA_038255045.1). GTDB lineage: Bacteria > Cyanobacteriota > Cyanobacteriia > Phormidesmidales > Phormidesmidaceae > Nodosilinea. The sequence goes on along the minus strand of JBBSLR010000515.1, from coordinate 1,093 downwards.
GGCCGAAAAAGTAGCGGCTGCCCTCGACAACTTTTTGCGGCAGCTGGCGGTATAGGCTGCGCGGTAACCGTCACGGCCAGTCATGCTCCAGGGCCGCCGCCCTCAACACCTGCCGATTGAGAGACAAGTTTCTGAGACACAAGTTTTTGAGAGACAAGGCGGTGGCTGGCAAGTAAGGCGGTGACGTTGTTTCCAGGCGCTTAGTTTATGCTGAGTACAGGGGCAGTGTTGTGGCTTAGGCGACAGGGTTTTACCAAGGGAGTAGGCGATGGCAACTAAGCAGCAGTTTCAAAGTTTTGAAGACTTGTTGGCGGGGGCAGAAGCGCCTGTGTTGGTAGATTTTTATGCCACCTGGTGTGGCCCCTGCCAGATGATGGCAGGCGTTTTGACCACCGTCAGCAGTCAGCTCAAGGGGCAGCTTAAAATCGTTAAAATCGACACCGACAAATATCCCCAAATTGCCTCCCAACATCGGATCGCAGCCCTGCCTACGCTGGTGTTATTTAAGGCCGGGCAGCCGATAGACCGCATCGAAGGGGTATTGCCCGCCGACCAACTGGTAGCCCGGCTGCGACCTCAATTGATATAGGCATGGCTGCGATACCCTGTGCGATCGCCTTGGGCAGCAACCTAGGCGACTCTCGACAAATTCTGCATCAGGCCCTCGGCACGCTCCACAACCCTCCCACCATAGAACTGGTGGCCCAGTCTAGTATCTACCAAACCGTTGCCATTGGCCCCCCGCAGCCCGATATTTTAAATGCCTGTGCCCTGCTCAATACCACTCTGTCAGCTCAAGCGCTGCTACACCAGCTGCTGGAGACCGAGCAGCAATTTGGCCGGGTACGCTGCGATCGCTGGGGGCCACGCACCCTTGATCTGGACCTGATATTTTATGGTCAACAGATGATCACCGAGCCAGCCCTGCATATTCCCCACCCTCTCCTGCGCGCGCGCGCCTTTGTGCTTGTTCCCCTAGCCGAGATTGCCCCCCACTGGCGCGACCCCGTAAGTGGCCAATCGGTGCAGACCCTCTGTCAAGCCGTTGACCGCTCCGGGGTGCAACGGCTTGGCCAGATCAGCGGCAAAGCCT
>JBBSLR010000514.1:0-2896 GCA_038255045.1 Phormidesmidales cyanobacterium | reverse complement strand
GCCACCAGGGTCTCGGTAAGGGGGCTCAACAGCAGCCCCCGCTGCCGCCGCTCGGCGCGATCGGCAAAGCCCGAGGCAAACACAATGGCGTAGGACAGCCCCAGCGAGGCGGCCAGCAGCAGCAGCAGCCACAGGGGCGGCAGCGATGAGGCCAGCAGGGGCACCTCTTCGGTGGGGGCAATGCTAAAGGCAATCAGCACCGCGCCGATCAGCGCGGCGTCAAAGTCTACTAGGGCGTCGCGCAGGTTAACGCGGCTAAAAGAGCTGAGCCGTCGAGATATAGGTGCCGTGGTGCGGCGATCGCGCCCCCGATTGCCCTGCAGGGTCGATCTCGCTAGGGCTACCCCGAGGGCAAAGGGCACGGTCTCAAACACCACCTTGCCCAGGGCCTCTGACAGCGGGGTGTCGAGGGTGATGCGGCACAGCAACACCAGCGCCAGGGCCGCGCACACGGCCCCAATGGCCACTGCCTCAATGGTTTCTAAAAAAGCCTCAAGGGGGTGCAGACTGAGGGTCTGGCGAAACCCTTCCACCTGGGTGAGCAGCCCCACCCCCACCAGGGTGACCGTCAGCACCAGCAGCAGCCAGCGGGGGTTTGTGGCTTCGCCAATTGACCATACTTCTACGGTGTATAGCGAAGGGATGCCAAATAAAAAGCCCCCTACCGCCCCCTGCAGAATAGCCTGCAACTCTCTCAGCCAAAGGGTGGGCTCATGCTGGCTGGTCGCTTCATCCATGCCTCTATTGCTCGACTCGCCCATGGTGGTCGGCCTGAAACCTTAGGAAAATCTCTAGTATTTCTAGGATTCCACAAAATGCCCGCTAGCGTGAGTATGACGATGGCTATACACCTCAGCCAAGTCCAGCAGTGGTGTTCTGCCGGTGGAAAAAACTACAGATCCCAAGCCGGACTTGGCTGGACTTGGTATGGGAAAGCTCACGACTTCTAGAAAAGCTCCAATTTACCGCAGGGAATTTATTAAAAGGATAGTTCTATGACCCAGGCTAAAACCGGCGACAGCGTTGCGATTCACTACACAGGTAAGCTGCAAGATGGCACGGTGTTTGACTCATCGCGCGATCGCGCCCCGCTCCAGTTTGCCATTGGCAACGGCGAGGTGATTCCGGGCTTTGAGGCGGCGGTGGTGGGCATGGCCCCCGGCGATGCCAAAACCGAAGTGATTCCTGCCGAAAAGGCCTACGGCCCCCACCAGCCCGAGATGGTGATGGTGGTCGAGCGCCAGCAGATTCCCGCCGATATTCCTCTCGATGTGGGTTTGCAGCTCCAGCTCCAGGGGCCTGCAGGCCAGGCGGTGCCGGTCATGGTGACTGATTTATCAGAGGCCGAGGTTACCCTTGACGCCAACCACCCCCTGGCCGGGGAAACGCTGATTTTTGATATTGAACTGGTGGCAATCGAAGCCTGAGGCGAAATCCTGTCTGGTTACCCCTGGTTCCCCTGGACGAATGCTATGAAGCCTCTGGCTGGGCTGCGCCAACGCCCCTACAGTTTGGCCCATGGGGAATCGGGGGTCTGTGGTTTGGATTTGGTATGAGACGAAATGAGGCCTATCCCCCTCCACCCCAGGGGGATAGTTTTTACCTAGGTAAAGTTTTATGGTGTACCTGTAGATACCCCCAAGGAGCCCTCATGTCCTACGAATTGTCTCCTCTACCCTACGCCTACGATGCTTTGGAGCCTTATATTTCCAAAAGCACCCTAGAGTTTCACCACGATAAGCACCACGCCAGCTACGTCAGCAAGTACAACGATGCCGTCAAGGGCACCGACCATGACAGCAAGCCGATTGAAGATGTGATCAAGGCGATCGCCGGCGACAGCTCTAAACAGGGCGTGTTCAACAACGCCGCCCAAGCCTGGAACCACACCTTCTACTGGCATTCTCTCAAGCCCGGCGGCGGTGGCCTGCCCAGCGGCGACCTAGCCGCCAAAATCGACGCCGACTTTGGCAGCTTTGACAAGTTTGCCGAAGAATTCAAGAACGCCGGTACCACCCAGTTTGGCAGCGGCTGGGCCTGGCTAGTGCTCGACAATGGCACCCTCAAGGTGACCAAAACCCTAAATGCCGACAACCCCCTCACCGCCGGGCAGGTGCCCCTGCTGACCATGGATGTGTGGGAGCATGCCTACTACCTCGACTACCAAAACAAGCGCCCTGACTACATCGACAGCTTCTTAAAGAATGTCGTCAACTGGGATTTTGCCGCCAGCAACCTCGCTGCTGCATAACCTGATCTCAACAGCGCAGTCATGCTCCGTGACTCATAGGGGTGGGCCGTAGCTACCCTTTTTTTTGTGAGTTTAGGAGGGCTGCGTATGGCGATCGCCATACGCAGCCCTCCATTCAATAATGGTCTCAGGCCCACCCATCGCTACTCCGAAACCGCCCTATGCTATTTGCCGACCCAGATTTTCCCCACGTGGTGCTGTCGTTTCAATACCGGGGCTTTCGCCTTGAGCTTGACTTGAGCACCGAGAGTGGAGTGCCCCTCTATGCTGTGTGGGCCACCCACGAGACCGGCTGTGCCGTGGCGGTACCGGGAGTTTTTAGTCGGTCTGAGGCGATCTATAAAGCAAAACGGTGGGTAGATCGGCGGCTTAGCTCACCACGCGGGGCCGATAGTGGGTGCTAGATTGGCTGAGCCAGGTGGCCACCTCGGCGGCTGGGCGAGGTTTGCCAAACCAGTAGCCCTGGCCTAGGTCGCAGCCAAGGCGCTTGAGCGTGTTGACCTGCTGGGGAGTTTCGATGCCTTCGGCGATCGCATTAAAGCCCAGCTGCCGCCCCAGGTTAATAATGGTGTGCACAATTTTTTCATGGCTGGGGCTAGTTGCCATCTGGCTGACAAAGGATCGATCAATCTTGAGGTTGTTGAT
>JBBSLR010000513.1:0-2903 GCA_038255045.1 Phormidesmidales cyanobacterium | reverse complement strand
CCGCCCGGTGAAACTGCTGGATTAGCCCCTGGGCCTGGCTTTGGTACTGGGCCAGGGTGAGGGTTTCGGTAGGGTCGCAGATATCAATTAAATAGTGGGGAATTTGCTGCCGATCAACGGGCGAAGGTTTTGCGGTGCCGATATCAAACTCTCGATATACTTGTCGGGAGTCGGCGCTGAGAATGACGCTCTGTTGATTTTGGGTGAGGGTCAGGCGCTGGGCCAGGGCGATCGCCAGGGCAGACTTACCCGTGGCCGTAGCCCCGCCAATTACCCACAAAAACGGTACAATTGAACTATTGAATTGCTCGCCTTGGGGAAGTGATTCTAGTTGAGAAGATTTTGGCAGTTGCATCCCTGGTTCATTCTTGAGCTGAAGTTGCCTTAGAGCCCGCTGTGGCTGCTTTGTGCTATAATTTCTAAGTGTTTTGACCTGATGACTGTTCAGGCGGCTCAGAGCGCATTTGTAGAGCCCATTTTTGGAGCGTGCAGTATGACAACCGATTACGGTGCTGACCAGATTCAGGTTCTAGAGGGGCTTGAGCCGGTTCGCAAACGTCCAGGCATGTACATTGGCAGCACTGGGCCTCGGGGTCTTCACCACCTAGTGTACGAGGTTGTCGACAACTCCGTAGACGAAGCCCTGGCGGGTCACTGCGATCGCATCGATATTTCCCTCAACGCCGACGGCTCGGTCAGTGTAACCGACAACGGGCGCGGCATTCCCACCGACATTCACCCCCGCACCGGCAAGTCGGCCCTCGAAACGGTGATGACCGTGCTCCACGCTGGGGGCAAGTTTGGCGGCGGCGGCTACAAGGTGTCGGGCGGTCTCCACGGCGTCGGCATTTCGGTAGTGAATGCTCTGTCGGAGTGGGTCGAAGTCACCGTCTGGCGCGAAGGCAAGGTACACAAGCAGCGCTTTGAGCGCGGCATCCCCATTGGTGAGCTGTCGGCGGAGCCGATTACCGAAGTGCGCAAGGGCACCTCGGTGTCATTTTTGCCCGACACCCAGATTTTTCACAACGGCACCGAGTTTGACTACGACACGCTCTGCGGGCGGCTGCGAGAGCTGGCCTACCTCAACGCGGGCATTCAGGTAATCTTTACCGACTACCGCCTAGATGTGATTAAATCCGACAAACCCAAGGTGTCGACCTACCACTACGAGGGCGGCATCATTGAGTACGTGCAGTACATCAATACTGACAAGCAGCCCATCCACGACGAGATTATCCACATCTCCTCCGAGCGCAACGGGGTGCAGGTGGAGGCGGCGCTGCAGTGGTGCATAGACGCCTACTCCGACAACCTGCTGGGCTTTGCCAACAACATTCGCACCATCGACGGCGGCACTCACCTAGAAGGGCTAAAAGCGGTGCTCACCCGCACCCTCAACAACTTCAGCCGCAAGCGCAACAAGCGCAAAGATGTCGACACGAACCTGGCGGGGGAAAATATCCGCGAGGGGTTGACGGCGATTATCTCAGTCAAGGTGCCCGATCCCGAGTTTGAGGGCCAAACCAAAACCAAGCTGGGCAACACCGAGGTGCGCGGCATTGTCGATTCGCTGGTGGGCGAGGCGCTGACTGAGTACCTCGACTTTCGCCCCAACGTGGCCGACGCCATTCTCGAAAAGGCGATTCAGTCGTTTAACGCGGCTGAGGCGGCCCGACGGGCGCGGGATCTGGTGCGCCGTAAATCAGTTCTCGAATCGTCGACCCTGCCCGGTAAGCTGGCCGACTGCAGCAGCCGCGACCCCAGTGAGTCGGAGATTTTCATCGTAGAAGGCGACTCGGCGGGCGGCAGTGCGAAGCAGGGGCGCAATCGCCGCTTCCAGGCCATCCTTCCCCTGCGGGGCAAAATTCTCAACATTGAGAAAACCGAAGACTCAAAGATCTACAAAAACACCGAAATCCAGGCGCTAATCACCGCCCTGGGACTGGGCATTCGCGGCGAAGAGTTTGACTCGTCGCAGCTGCGCTACCACCGCATCTGCCTGATGACCGACGCCGATGTGGATGGTGCCCACATTCGCACCCTGCTGCTGACCTTTTTCTATCGCTACCAGCGTGACCTGGTCGATCAGGGCTTTATCTACATCGCCTGCCCGCCGCTGTACAAGGTCGAGCGGGGCCGCAACCACTGGTACTGCTACAACGAGCGCGAGCTGCAACAGCTGATCACCAACGAGTTTCCGGCCAACGCCAACTACACGGTGCAGCGGTTTAAGGGTCTGGGCGAAATGATGCCCAAGCAGCTGTGGGAGACCACCATGGACCCCACCACTCGCACCATGAAGCGGGTCGAAATTGAAGACGCCGCCGAGGCCGATCGCATCTTTACGATCTTGATGGGCGATCGCGTCGCTCCCCGCCGCGAGTTCATTGAGACCTACGGCCCCCGCATGAAGCTCGAAGACCTCGATATTTAAAGAAGCAGTCCAAAGCAAGCAAAAACCCGGTTTCTTCTCTGCCCTAGGCGAACAGCTTGGAGCTTTGGAAAGAAACCGGGTTTTTCGTTGTGGCTGAGGCAGTCTCTACTTCAGCATCTCCAGGTTGCGAACGGCCCCTTTATCAGCGCTGGTGGCCAGCAACGCATAGGCCTTGAGTGCTGCCGTTACCCTGCGCTGGCGAGGCTGGGCGGGCTTCCAGGCGTCGTCGCCGAGGGCTGACTTGGCGGCGCGGCGGCTGGCCAAGTCTTCCGTCGAGATATCGATATTGATGGTGCGGTTGGGGATGTCGATCACGATGCGATCGCCCTCCTCCACCAGGGCAATATTGCCCCCCGCCGCCGCCTCCGGTGAGGCGTGGCCGATGGAGAGGCCCGAGGTGCCGCCAGAAAACCGACCGTCGGTGAGCAGAGCGCAGACTTTGCCCAGCCCCTTCGACTTCAGGTAGCTG
>JBBSLR010000512.1:0-2916 GCA_038255045.1 Phormidesmidales cyanobacterium | reverse complement strand
TGCGGGCATTAGGGCAAACACATCCTCAGTTTGCACGACCACTGCGGGGGGCTAGGGTTTTCGCGTTCTGTCTTCCTCAACCAACCACGGAGACAGAACCCATGTTTGAATATCTCGACCCCGACGCCTCTGGTGCGTCAAACCTCCCGCCTGCCCAGCTCGCCCAGCCCCATCCTCGCCCCGAGCGAGTGCGCCACATGCTCTACGGCAGCCTCGCCGCCATAGACCGCACCATCAAAATCCTCCACGCCCACGGCTACACCGACCCCAACGATGGTCGCGACCCCATCCCCGTGCCGCCCACCAGCGACATCCTGAGCGCAACCTCCCCAGCAGGAACCGTCTGGATGGCGATTGTCACCAAAACCGTGCTGATTGAGTAGAGCACCCAGCCCGCCCCCGGCGGTATGCTCCTTGCCGTTGGGGGTGGCGATCGCCAAAGCGAAAGCCCAGCTCCATCATTTTGAAGCTGATTTAATCGCTAGGGAGAAATGCGTCGATAGCGGGCCTGCACCCCCATGTGAATGCCATAGGCTATTAGCCCGAGGGCTACCAATCCCATCAGCCAGGCTCCGTGGGGCTGCTGTTGAATCGCCTGCAGCGCCCCTTGAGTATCTTCAGACTGGCTGGGGTCAGAGGCCCGTGCCGCCTGAATAAAGAAATAGCCAATAACCACTGACACTACGCCCCTAGCCGTCAGACCAAAACGACCGATACGAGTCGACCAGGCCTCTTCTTTGTCGCTCATTTCATGCAGCTTTAAATGACGGCGAAACTTAGTCGAATAAGCCCGGTAAACGTAGTAGCAACCATGAGCCACAAAACCGACGCCTACCGCCCCCACCAACCACTGGCCAAAAGGTTGAGCCAGCAGGGTCGCGGTTTGCTGACCGCTGGAGTCGCCGCTGCTGGTGGGCTGGTTAAAGGCTGCCTTGAAGGCAAACAGCGCCAAACCACTATAGGCAAGGCCAGTGGCGGCATAGGGCAATCGATTCGCCCAGGCGCTAAGCCCTGAGTCGTTGTGCTCAGGGTCATAAATTACCTGCACAAATTGCCAGGCCACATAGGCCAGCAGGCCCAAAGCCACCAAAAGCAGCAAAACCCTGCCCAAGGGCTGATTGGCAACGGTGAGTAAAGCCCCCTCGCTGCTGGTCACCTCACCGCCCCAGTTAACGGCGGCTAAAAAGGCCAAAAACCCTACCGTTATATAGACAGCGCCCTTGGCGGCGTAGCCGAAGCGAGCCAGGTTCTCAATCCATTTTTTGGTCTGTTTTTCTTCAGGAGCAAACTCTTGAATATCCATCGGTGTTTCGTAAATTCTCTTTGCAAACTCGCTTCAAACGTCGTACACCTTGCAGTGTGGCAAATTCTGTCCTGCCGCTATAGCGGTTCCTGACCTAGTAAGGGAAACCCTGACTGAGTTTTAGATCCCCCCTGCCCCCTGATTCAGGGGGCAGGGGGGATCTAGCGTGATGTATTTCGACGGGGTGAAATCCGCTATAAAGACTGAATGACTGTTTATACCCCTTAGGTAAGTCATTTCCATCCCCCCAGCCGTAGAGATTTAAGTTCGCCGCTCTCTATCGTGGGATTTGTTTTTGAGGAGAGTCATTTCCGCTGGCACAGAGTTGGCACGGGGACTGCTGTCCGCTGCCAAAGCTGAACACGGTAGGCAGAGTGGTCTAACCTGCATTATTCATCACCTGAGGGAAATGCCCGTCTTTCCCGCGAAGGCGGGAAGCCATGCGAGATGAGCTGCTTCGGATGGATTCCCGTTTCCACGGGAATGACAACCTGTACGTTCTTATCGTCGTGAATAATCTGGGCTAAGGGTCGTGGTCACCGGATGCAGACATCAGTTGAAGTCTAGGCGGCAAATATAGCTCTGCGGCTACATTTCTCAAACCCAAGAATGCCTTACAAACAATGAAGGAACGTCATTAACTATAGAGAAGCAACCATGACCACCAATGTACTTGGCTACGCTGCAAAGTCTGCTACGGACGATCTGGCCCCCTATCGCTTTACCCGTCGCGATCCCCGCGCTAACGATGTCGAGATCGAAATTCTCTACTGTGGCGTCTGTCACTCAGATTTACATACGGCCCGCAATGACTGGGGGGGGACGACCTACCCCGCCGTGCCCGGCCACGAAATTATCGGTCGCGTGGTTGGCGTGGGGCCAGAGGTGACCCGCTTCAAAACTGGCGATCAGGTCGGTGTCGGCTGTATGGTCGATTCTTGCCAGCACTGTGCGCCCTGCGGCCAAGGCTTAGAGCAATACTGCGAAGAGTTTCCCACCATGACCTATGACGGTAAAGACCGCCAAGATCAAACCCCCACCTTTGGCGGTTATTCCGAGAAAATTGTCGTGTCAGATAAGTTTGTGCTGCAAATTCCTGACGGGTTAGACCCCAAGGGGGCCGCGCCGCTGCTGTGCGCCGGGATTACTACCTGGTCGCCCCTGCACCATTGGCAGGTGGGTGAGGGCAGTCGGGTGGCAGTGGTTGGTCTCGGGGGTTTGGGGCATATGGCGCTGCAGCTGGCGAAGGGGATGGGCGCAGAGGTGACGCTGTTTACCCGTTCCCCCGGCAAAGAAGAGGATGCCCGCCGTCTGGGCGCAGATCACATTGTGATCTCCACCGACGACGCGCAAATGGAGGCCGTGAAAAGCCAGTTTGATCTGATTATCGACACCGTACCCGTCGAGCACGATCTCAACCCCTATCTGCCAACCCTGGTGCTTGATGGCACCTTGGTACTGGTCGGGTTTCTGGGTAATCTGATGCCAACCATGAATACTGTGCCGCTGATCATGGGGCGTAAATCGGTGGCGGGTTCACTCATTGGCGGCATTGCCGAAACCCAGGAAATGCTCGATTTTTGTGGTGAACAGGGCATCACTTCAGACGTGGA
>JBBSLR010000511.1:0-2931 GCA_038255045.1 Phormidesmidales cyanobacterium | reverse complement strand
AAATCAACCTGGGTCTAGAGGGCACCCTGCTGATGGGGGCAATGAGCGCCTACGCCATCTCCTACCTGAGTTTGGGCCTGGTCGGCCCGGCTCTGGCCCCCTGGCTGGGGGTGCTGGCGGCGGGGATAGCGGGCATGGGGCTAGGGGCGATCCACGGCTGGCTGTCGCAGCAGCCCCGGGTCAACGATGTGGCGGTGGGCATCGCCATGATTATCTTTGGCAGCGGCCTGGCCAACTTCTTTGGCAAGCCCTTCATTCAGCCCCAGGCGCCGCAGTTGCCAACTATCTCGGCAGGGGGCTGGAGCAGTTTGCCCCAGGTGCAGTCGGCGCTGCAAATTAGCCCGCTGTTTTTGCTCGGGGTGGCGATCGTACCGCTGATGAGTTGGTTCTTTAAGTCAACCCGCTGGGGGCTGTACGTGCGGGCCGTGGGCGACAGCCCCGATGCGGCCCTGGCCATGGGCATTTCGATTTTTTGGGTGCGGATGGCCAGCATTGTAGGGGGCAGCTTTTTGGCGGGCATTGGCGGGGCCAGTCTGTCGCTGTTTTACCCCGGCGTGTGGACTGAGCGGATCTCTAGCGGCCAGGGACTAATGGCGGTGGCGCTGGTGATTTTTGCCCGCTGGCAGCCCTGGCAGTGCCTGTGGGCCTCGCTGTTGTTTGGCGGTGCCCAGGCCCTGGGGCCGGCGTTTCAGTCGGTGGGCATAGACTCTTACTACTACCTGTTTAATGCGGCCCCGTATATTCTCACGCTGGTGATTATGATCCTCACCTGCTCGCCGCAGCGCACCCTGGCCGGGGCACCGGGGGCCTTGGGTAAAGAAGATTGAGCTACAGTGCCCCTTCGACCTGGGCGTTAAACCCGTATACCCGCCGCTCCCCGGCGAGGGGCACCAGGGTGACGTCGCGCTCATCCCCCGGCTCAAATCGCACGGCAGTGCCCGCAGGGATATCGAGCCGCAGACCCCGCGCCCGATCGCGCTCAAAGCTCAGCGCCCCGTTTACCTCAAAAAAGTGAAAGTGGGAGCCGACCTGGATGGGGCGATCGCCCGTATTCGCCACCGCCAGGGTCACCGTCTCTTTGCCGGCATTGAGCTCGATTTCGCCCTCGGCGGGCAGCAGTTCTCCGGGAATCATTGGGAGCCTCCTAGGTTGGCAATTAGGTCCTGACGCCTTTGCTGGAGCGATCGCTCGACTCGGGGCAGCGCTTCCTCCAGTTCGCGGCGGGCGATGCCCTCGGCCCCGGCTTCCAGCAGGTGGCTGAGGGCCAGCAGGTGGGCGGTGTCGAGGGCGGTCTCGGTCGGCACCTTGACGGTGGGAAGCACCCCCGTGGTATCCCAGTTTTTGCCGGTCACCGGGTTGATCGCCTGGCCCGTGGGCATAAACACCCAAAAGTGGTCGTGCAGGCGAAAGCCCCGCCCAGGGTTGGCCCCGCCGCGCGTGGTTTCGCCCACCACGGCCCCGCGCTTGAGCACCTGTAGGTTGTAGGCAAATTCCTCCGCCGCCGAAAAGGTCTCGGGGCTGGTGAGGGCAAAAACAGGTTTGTTGAGATAGCGCTGCCCCGGCACGTAGGGCACCGTCCACCACTGGTGGGTTTCGTCGGTTTCGCTCCAGTAGAGGTCGTTGAGGTGAATCGGCGGGTGCGCCGGAAACAGGTAGCTACAGAGCAGCGCCACCGTGGCTGGAGAGCCACCCTGGCTATGGCGCAGGTCAAAAATCAGCGCGTCGGTGTGGGTTACCAGGGCCATGGCGGCGGCCAGGGCGTCGCCCGCAAACTCCGGCGGCTCAAAGCTAAACAGCTGAATATAGCCAATGTTGCCCGCCAGGCGCTCAACTTTATTGAGGTCGAAATTGCGGCGGCGGCTGGCCTGGTACTGGCGCTCAAGCTCGGCCGGCTCAGGCGCTGCCTCTGGCTCAATGTGGGGCAAAGGCACGGGGCTAAAGTGCAGCCGCAGATTGCGATCGCTGCTCATCTCCTGTAGCTGGGCCGTCAGCGTGTCGGCCAGCTGCTGCCCCCCCTGAATATCGCCATAGCCCCCAGCCTCTAGGCGCTGCTCAATATCGGCCTGAATCTTTTCGGCCACCGTCGGAAACACGTAGGCATCTAGCTGGGTCACCAGCGCCCCCAGCACCGCGTCAAGGCTGGCCGCATCGAGAAAAATATCCTGGGAGTCAGAGGCAGACACAGCCATGCATTCCCCTACCGAATTGGCTCATGAACGGTGACCAGCTTGGTGCCATCGGGAAAGGTCGCCTCCACCTGCACCTCGTGAATCATCTCTGCTATCCCATCCATCACGTCGGCCCGGCTCAGCAGAGTCGTACCGTAGCTCATCAGGTCAGCCACCGTGCGCCCATCCCGCGCCCCTTCTAAAATCGCCGCAGAAATGTAGGCCACCGCCTCGGGGTGGTTGAGCTTGACGCCTCGGTCTTTGCGGCGCTCGGCCACCAGGGCAGCGGTAAAAATTAAGAGCTTGTCTTTTTCCTGGGGGGTGAGTTGCATGGGCGAAAGGCGATCGCAGAGTACAGCGCTAAACGTAAGCTTTCAAGGTTTTGGGCGGCTTGTCAACCAACCCCCTCGCCTGACCGAGGCTGGGCTTCAAAATTAAAGCTTAAGCCATCGTCGGGGAGGTGATAACTAAGTTAGTCTGCTGTTGAGCAACGCGCCAAAACGTCCTGAGTGGCTTGCCCAGCGCCCAGACATTCTAGAGCTACCATTTGGTACCCTTCGCCTATGACCGTGCCCAATCATGAAATCTTGCCCGATAAGCCCACCCTAGTGAAGCGGGCCCTGGCCCTGGTGGTAGAAGCTATCCACAGCGCCGTAGCAGACCACGACTACTGTACCCTGGCCCTGGCTGGTGGCAGCACCCCTAAGCCCCTCTACAGCGGCCTGGCCGAGCAAAACCTACCCTGGGAGAAACTCTATATTTT
>JBBSLR010000510.1:0-2933 GCA_038255045.1 Phormidesmidales cyanobacterium | reverse complement strand
TGGCTTTGTGCTGTCAGCCAGTCGATTTGCCGAGGGCTAGGGTTGGGTTATGGCCCTCGCCATCGTTTGCTAACCCTGGAGGCGCTTTTGGGGTCTTTGGGGTTGATTCTGCCAAGAAAAACCGCTGCCCTCAGTCTGAGGGCAGCGGTTTTGGAGAGATCCTTTTCAGGAGAAAAATTAAAGCTGAAGACTATTGGCCAGAGATGGTGCTGCTGGTGAAGGCGTCGCCGCTGTAGGCCGGGACGCGATCACCATAGTCGGTAGATTGACCGGTCACAGACTGAGCCAGCTGGTCAAAGGAGTCGGAGCGCCAGTTGCGCTCGTGGATGGGCTTGGTTTGCTCACCGCGAAAGTAGGCTTGGCTACCAATCAGCGCTACGGCGACCCAGCCGACAACAAAAAGAGAAATGAGTAGAGCAGTCATGAGGTGAACCTTTAGGTTGAGTGGGTGACAGATGCAAGATACGTCTGCAAATTACGCCTGCAAATTACGTCGCTGTCAGGGTGCTAGCGGGCAACTGCGCCAACGCAATTCGCTTATGTAAATGAATGTAACGCAGATTGTAACAAAGTGTCAAGTTAAGTTGCGCTTGACTGGTGGAAAGTGCTAAAGATTTGACCGCAGATGGTGGCAGCGTTCTCAGCACTTTTCTGCGGGGTCAGGTTCTTCGGTTTTCAGGCCCCTCGCGATTTGCCCGCTGACAACCCTCTGGCCGAAACAATTATTAAAGTGACGGCTGGGGTTAAGCCTCGATAAACCTTCTAGGATGATTGTGAAGGGTAATGGGCTAACCTAGGCTGGCAGACATCTCTAGTCCAGGGGGCCAGCGCATCAGTGCTATCTACCGTGCGATCGCAAATCAGGCTGACCACAACGCCTGCATCCCGCCTCTACCAGGCTTACCCATGGTTTCCCACTCCCGTTACTCCCTTGAGCTGCTAAATCAGAGCTACAGCCGGGGGCAGCTAAAGTTCAACGGTCTTGACCTGCGCAACCTATCTCTAGAGGGCGTCAGGCTGCCGTTTGTAGAATTCATCGACTGCAATTTGCAGGGTCTTAACCTGTCCGGTGCCTTTATGCCCGGGGGCGTGTTTACCCGCAGCAACTTTCGCCACAGCAAAATGAACTGGGCCAACCTGATTGGCTCTGACTTTTTTAGAGCCGATCTGTCATCAGCCCAGCTCAACCGCGCGCTGCTGTCTGGCGCAGCGCTGATGGGCATCAACCTGCACCACGCCAGCCTCAAAGAAGCCGTGCTCAGCGGCAGTGACCTGCGGGGAGCCAACCTCAAGCGGGCCAATCTTCAGGGGGCCAACCTCAGCCACGCCAACCTGCAGGGGGCTGACCTGCGCGACGCCGACCTCACCAGCGCCAACCTCGACGGGGCCAACCTGCTGGGCACCATGATGCCCGATCACACCTATGTTGACTACACCCTAAACTTGCTGCCAGCGGGTTCTGAGTGAAACAAGCGGTGTAGAACAGGCAAATGTTTCCCGACTCAATCGCCAAGTACTTGACCAAGTTGATGGTGACAGGGGGTTGCGGCCTACTAGGGGGGAGTCACCTAGTGCGGGGCCAGGCCACTACTGCCAAAGAGCACCAGCGACAGGAAAAAATCTACGACAAACAGCCCCACCCAGGTGGTGACCACCGCCGAGGTGGCGGCTCGACCGACCGACCGGCTACAGGTGGTGGTTAGCCCCCAGGTGCAGCCCGCCAGCGCCACGATCGCCCCAAATAAGACCGACTTGAGCAGCACCGCAATCAGGTCGTTGAGCACCATGAGCGATCGCACCGAATCTAAAAATTGCCCAATCGGCATCTCGTATAAGACAAACGCTACCCCGGCTCCCCCCGCCAGACCGAGCACTAACCCCAGCACCGTCAGCACCGGCAGCATGACGCAGCAGGCCACCACCCGAGGCACCACCAGATAGTCGATGGGGCAGGTGCGCAGCACCTTGAGGGCATCGATCTGGTCAGTTACCTTCATGCAGCCAATTTCGGCGGCGTAGGCGGTGCCCACCTGCCCCGCCATAATCGCCGCTGTGAGAATGGGTGCCAGTTCGCGGCAAAACGCCATGGCAAAGGCCCCACCCAGGGCGTGTATAGCCCCAAACCGCTCCAGCTCGCGGGCGGTCTGAATCGTAAAAATCATGCCCGCAAACAGGTTGGTCAGCAGCACCGGAGTCAGGGTAAACGGCCCTGCCGCTACCATCTGCTCTACGGTGCGCTGGCGATTGACCTTGCCCCGCAAAATCCGCATCAACACCTGACCGCCCAAAAAACAGGCCATCACGATGTGGTAGGGGCAAGACTTAGGCCGTGCCGCTGGGGCTGTCTTCAGCTCAGGCAAGGGCCGACAGTCTGAATAGGCTGTCTCCGAAAGACGAAAAGAAAGGCGTGGGGCTTTGTCGAAGGCCTTAACCATAGCAACAGCTCATAGGGTAAGTCGGGCGAGGCAAATCACTGTGGTCATTGTGCCCTACCCAGAGTACGGTCGATCTCTAGTTAGACAGACGCAGCCGTAAGAAGTCTTGTTCTAATCGGGAACTGTCCTAGGGGACGACTGTAGTCGGTCACGCTTTGATTGCCACTAATCTACAGAGTTTTGTTGAGATTAGGCGTTCTCTGGATAAGAACATACCCTCGTAGGATGGGCAAAGCTTGCGTGCCCATCGGCCTGAATGCCTAACGATGGGCACGGGCGAGGCCCTTTGCCCATCCTACGCACAGGGGCAACTCTTTTCTGGAAATGTCCTTATAAGGTTTTCTGCAAATAGTTTTCAAATTGCCCATGGGATTGGCAGCACCTGCCTGTCCAGGGGCACCTCAAGCTACCCAGCCCATCGGCCAATGATGTATGCCTTGTTCTAGCCCGAATTATTCACCAGAACAGAAGTCGAAAGCTGTCATTCCCGCGCAGTGC
>JBBSLR010000509.1:0-2934 GCA_038255045.1 Phormidesmidales cyanobacterium | reverse complement strand
GCCGGTTCGGGCATCCAACCGTAGGAGAGATGACCAACCCAGAGGCTGATCGGGGTCATGATTGCGGTGAGCAGCAGTAGTCTCAAAAAGACGCGTACCTTCATCCTCTAAAACACCCTCGGCAACAGCACGTTCAATACAGATAGGTCTTCACCGGCCCGCAGCAGGCGATCGGCGCTGATGTGAATGCCAAACTCGCCCCCCAGGTGCGCCCCCAGGGTGCCGTGGGCAAACATGATCACAAATACCCCCAGCCCGGTGAGCAGGTAAGACCACTGCACCTCGCGGGCGCGGTCTTTGCGCCAAGAGTAGCGCTGAAAGCCTCGCCAGATGGCCATGCCGGTGATCAACGCCAGCAGCACCACGCCGCCGACCCCGTGCCAGAGCATGGTTTCGAGGCTGTGGAGCCCCCAGGCGCTGACGGTGTCGTTGGCGGGCTGGGCCAGCAGCATTTCGTAGAACCCGGCGGCCACGGTAGGGAACGTCACCACCGCCGCTGCCACCATGTTGAACCAGCCCACATCAAAGAAATTTGAGCGACTGGCGGGCACCGCCAAAAACTTAAACACCCGCTTTTCGAGGGGGAACAGCGCCCCAACAATGTCAAAACTAATGGCAACGATGAACAGCCCCAGGGTGAGGTGCACCAGGTTGGGGTGAATCGGCAGCATGTAGGGCAACCCGTTGGGGCCAAACTGGCTGCTCATTTGATCGACTAGGTCAGGGTTCATCACAGCACTCCATCGCGCAGGGCCTCGACCACTTCAAGGGTGTGGAGGCCGTAGATCCACACCAGTTTGTCGCCCAGGTAGGTCTGAAACAGCACCAGGCCGGTGAGCAACACCCCCGCCCCCAGGTAGGCGGTGGGCAGCGACTTGGGATCGTTGTTGCGCAAAATGTAGCGCCAGCCGGTGATGGCGGCGATGATGCCCGACAGCGACCAGCCCAAAATAGTGTGCAGGCTGAGCACCGACTCGGCCCTGCCGTAGGGCTCGGCCAGCCCCGCCTCGACCTGGCCAAAGATTACGGCAATGAAGATAGACACGGTGGCAAAGCACATATTCCACCAGCTGACCTCGAAGTAGCGAGGATTTTTGGTGACTTTGCCGATCACGTCACAGACAAAGGCAAACAGCGCCATGGCGATGACAAAGTGCACCACGATGGGGTGCAGGGTGTCGGGGTAGGGCAGATTGTGCTCATTGAGGGGGGGCAGGAACACAAACACAGGCGGTGTCCTTGGGGGGGCTTGGAGGTTAGGGGGCTAACGGAGGATCAAACGACACGGTTAGAGTTTAACGTTTAGGCAGAGATTAAGCAGCCAGCAGTTTGAGCATAACAAGCCGCTGTTTATAGGGTAGGTATCACAGCTATCAATCACCTACTCGTTCATATTCTTATAGGTGGCCACTGCCGAGGGCGAGATCCGGTTTAGATAGCGGAAGATCCAGTATTTGAAGATGGTGTCGAGGATCACGGGGAAGGTAGCGATGAACAAGAAGATAAAGTCGCGGTTGGCGGGGAAGCCCAGGTGCCGCGACAGTCCCTCCAGCACGATTTCCCAGCCGTGGGGCGAGTGAAAGCCCACAAAGATATCGGTAAACAGAATGATGATGAAGGCTTTGGCGCTGTCGCTGAGGCCGTAGACCACCTCATCCATAAAGGCTTTGAGGTTGGCGACATCCTGCTTGCGGTAGAGCAGCAGCAGCACAAAGGCGGTGACGGCCAGGATGTCGGCAAATACGTTTTTGACGGCGCCGGCGCTGCGATCGCGGTACGCCTCCTCAATCTCAGAGGCTTTGGAGCGCACCCGCTGCTCGATGTTTAGCTCTGACAGGGCGGGGGCCTTGCCGATTAGCACCTCAAAGCGCAGCCGCTCTTCAAACTGTTGCAGCTCGTGGAGGGCTTCTTCTTCCATTTCTATATTGAGAAAAACATCGACCTGCTCTTCGGCTCCGGCCCGCGCCCGGTCAACTATCGGCCCCACCACAAAGGTCTTGGTAAACTGCTGGGTCAGCAGCGGCACAATCACCAGCAGCAGCACGAACCGAATCGCGGCGGTGGTTCTGCCCTTGGAGGTGCGAAACTCCTGCACCACTTCCTGCTCGGCGTTGGGGTCGAGGTCTTGGCGAATGCGATCTACGGTGCGGAGAATGGATCGGGGCAGAACGTTGATGCGGTCAGAGGCCGCGGGTCGCTTGCCCTCGGGGTTAGGGGCGGCGGCGATCGCCCCATTTTGCTGCTCAATTCGGGCCTGGTCAGCGCGCGATCGCAGCACCTGAGCCGAGGGGGCAGGTGCCCCATTGCCCCCGTTGGCGAGGGTAATCACCCGCTCGGGGTTGGTCTCGGGGCGGTCATAGCGAGCCAGCACCTCGTCGATCAGCTGGAGCTTGCGAAAAAACATCGCCTGCTGGTCAATCACATTGACGGCCAGCTCGTCTACCCCGGTGGGGGGCAGCTGCACCTCGGTCACCCTGGGGTTGCTGACCCGCGCCACTGAGCGGCTGGCCCGAAACACCGCCATGCGCACCTTAATTAAATTCAGGTACTTCTTTAGCTCGCCTTGAAAGTAGGCCATGGCGCTGTCGCCGTAGCTGCCGTAGCGAGCCGAGATCGGGTTGCCGCCAAAGTATTCGCGCTCGATCGCCTCAATCATTTGGGCGGCTTCGTAGGCTTGGTTGAGCGATCGCTCCGGGGTGCGAGATAGCCACCGCTGGGCGCTGCGAAATAAGCCGGAGTTCTGCATTAGGTGGGGTGCTGGCGCTGGGATGTCCAGATCCTACTACAGTCGGTTGGGGGTAGGGAGTGGGGGGAGGTGAGTAGGTGGGTGGGTGCACCTAATTAGATTGCGGGGTGGCTTTAAAATTGCCAGATCAAATTGCCAGATCAGAGAAGTCACGATCTACTGGGGCCAGGTGGGTTTGAATGCCGCTG
>JBBSLR010000508.1:0-2939 GCA_038255045.1 Phormidesmidales cyanobacterium | reverse complement strand
CTAGGACTTCTAGTCCTAGGCTCAAAGCTGAAATCCTCTGAAGAGGATTGGGAGCCGAGTTCCCCAGTCTGCCTTAGCAGACTTTTGCTATGAGCCAGGGAGTTTACTCCCTGGTGGTTGTGGCCGGAGTCCTGCGAACCAGGCAGGTTCTAGGCTTAGTCGTCACCCCTCGGTGGGCATACTGCTGTCAGCCTTTATCCCCAGAGCGCTATGGATTGGCCCACCGTTGCTGTGATTATTCCGACCTACCAGCGGGAAGCGGTGCTGTGCGACACCATTCGCAGCGCCCTGGCGCAGGATTACCCGGCCTACGAGGTGGTGGTGGTCGATCAGACCCAGCGTCACGAGCCAGAGACCCAAAGAGCGCTTGAAACCTGGGCGGCGGCGGGGGAGATTTCGCTGTATGCGGTGCCCTGGGCGAGTCTGCCAGCGGCGCGAAACTTGGGGATCGAGCGATCGCACTCCGATCTGGTGCTCTTTATCGACGATGACGTGGTGCTGCCCCCCGGCTACCTCTTTGCCCACGCCCGCACCTTTATGGAGCGGCCCGAGGTGGGCGCGGTGGCGGGGCGGGTGTTTGACCGCATGAAGCTGGCGGAGCAAAAGGAGCTAGAAATTGAGTATCTACCGCCCGCAGCCATGGACCCCGGCATTGCCTGGTACCACCTCGACCTGGTACACACCACCCAGCCCCAGCGGGTGCTGACGGCGCGGGGGTGCAATATGTCGTTTCGGCGAGAATTGTTCGATCAGCACGGGCTGCGGTTTGACGAGCGCTTCTACGGCAGCGCTGTGCGGGAAGAGTCTGACTTTTGCCTGCACATTCGCTCCACGGGCTACATGATTTGGTATGACCCGGCGGCCCACCTGGTGCATCTGGGCGAAGCCACCGGGGGCTGCCACGATATGGCGACGCGATCGCTCAGCTACCAGCTGAACTTCTACCACAACCACTTTTTGCTAGCGCTGAAAAACCTCACCCTGGGCCAAAACCTGCGCCTCTATGGCCGTCTGTTTGACTGCCACGTGCTGGGGCACCCCCCCTGCAACAAAAGCGCCCACCCGCTCAAGGTGTTGAGCCGGGGGATATTTTTTGTGGCCGGGTGGCTCTACACGGTCTACACCCTGGTCACTACCCTAGGCAAGCAGGGGCGCCTTTACGCTGATATAGAGTAAAGATAGATTTTGAGAGTAAAGTTGGCGAGGCCGACATGGCATACAGCGATTTCACCCTGGCCACGGTGCGGGCAGCCTTTGACCTAGCGATTGAAGAGAATCGTTCTCTATTTGCGGGATTGGCAGGGGTGCCGCCCTCGGCGCGGTTGCAGATCGATTTGGATGAGAATCGGCCGCTGGCGATCGCCATCAACAGCAAAAAGGCCCGGTCAGAATTTTTGATTGCGCCGATTTTGACGGAGGTAAGGCGGCAGACTGACTCGCCGGTAAGTCTGTTTTCGGGGGTTGAGTTTAACGTTGCCGTTGATCGCGGGCTGAAGGGGTTTTGCGACTACATTCTCAGCCGCTCCCCAGAGCAGTACTACATCACTGCGCCCGTAGCGGTAATTATTGAAGCCAAAAACGAGAACATTATTGCCGGGCTAGGCCAGTGCATTGCCGCCATGGTGGCGGCGCAACTCTTTAACCAGCGCTCTGAGAATGGGATCACGACGATTTACGGAGCCGTGACCACGGGGACTAACTGGAAATTTATTACCCTGACCGACACCCAGGTCGCCATTGACCTGGACGAGTATTACATCAACCAAATCGACAAAATTCTGGCAATTCTGCTCAAGCCGCTGCGCCCTGAGCCAGTTCTGGCGATTTGAGGTAAAGAATCTCGGCCTTGGCCATCCATCGGCTGTACTAGCGCCCATAATTCTAGAACCGTTCTCAAGGCAGATGATGGCTGACGATCGCGACTCGACGATTCGACTACAGCTCGATCTGTCGCCCGACCAGCCGGGGCTGCTGGAGGGGTTAGACACCTGGTTGCGTCTGGGGCTGCTGTCTGAGGCCCAGGTGCGCGACCTCTGCCAGGCTCAGCTCAGCTGCGATCTGCCGCCCCAGGTAGCCCCGGTGCTTGTCCCCGACCCTGCCCTCACCAATGCCACTAATCCTTTCATCGACCCCGAGGCCTCCGTCGCCGCTGGCGGTGAATCCATTACAGACTTTATCCCCACCGAGGCTGCCCCCCGCCGCCCCCGCCGCCCCAGAACCTCACCCACCCGTCCACCCACTCCCTCCCCCACCAATCTTTGGCTGAGTTCGCTGATGAGCGAGCTCAGCGTTGTCTGGCTGCTCGGTCTCGGCGTATTCCTCGTGGTGCTGTCGTCGGCGGTGCTGGCGGCGACCCAGTGGGCCAACTTCAACCCGGCGGGGCAGTATCTGGTGCTGCTGGCCTACACCCTGGTGTTTTGGGCGGCGGGGCTGTGGTGTCGGCGCAGCGCTAACTTGCAGCTGACGGCTAAGACCCTGCAAATGATCACTCTGCTGCTGGTGCCCTTAAACTTTTGGGCGCTGGATGGGCTGGGGGTATGGGGCGGCGGCGGGCTGCTGGTGGGGGCGATCGCCGCTGTTCTGCTCACCCTGGCGGCGCTGCAAATTTTGCGCCAGCAAGCCAGCCCCCCCCTAGAGCGGGCCAATGCCCTGGGGCTGGCCTACCTGCACACGGGCTGGGGCTGGAGCGCCGGGGTGCCGCTGCTGGCGGTCTACGCCGGGGTGCTGGCCACCGCCGCCGCCACGGTCTACGGTCAGCGACAAGGGGGGCAGCGGCGGCAGGGCATCTCCCCCGGCCTGCGCTGGGCGACGACAGTCGTCACCGCCGCCCTGGGGATTTTGCTGGTGCGCGGGCTGACGGTGGTAGCACCGCAACAGCTGGGTCAGTTTGGCCTGGCCTTTGGCCTCTACGGGGCCACCTGGGTCTGGCTGGGCCAGCG
>JBBSLR010000507.1:0-2941 GCA_038255045.1 Phormidesmidales cyanobacterium | reverse complement strand
TGGTCAACCCCACCGCCCGCCGCATCTTCGGCTGGGATGACAAGATCCTCGACGGGCGCAGCATTCTAGAGCACTTCCCCACGCCGGTGCGGGTGCAGCTCACCCGGCCCCTGTTTCAGGCGGTCAAGGGCGAGGCCGAAGCGATGGAGTTTCGGGTGCCGATCACCGAACCCAGCAGCCGCACCCTGCGGATTTTGCTCAACACTGTGCTCGACCAGGCCAAGGAAAACGTCAAAGGTCTGGCCATCACCGTGCAGGATATTACCCGCGAGGTGGCCCTCAACGAGGCCAAGGCCCAGTTCATCAGCAATGTCTCCCACGAGCTGCGCACGCCGCTGTTTAACATCAAGTCGTTTATTGAAACCCTGCACGAGTACGGCGAAGACCTCAGCGACGGCGAGCGCAAAGAATTTCTCGAAACCGCCAACCACGAGACTGATCGCCTCACCCGCCTGGTCAACGACGTACTCGACCTATCGCGCCTAGAGTCCAGCCGCCAGTACCAAATTGAAGCGGTGGAGATCATTCAGCCCATTGAGCAGACCCTGCGCACCCACCGCCTCAACGCCCGCGACAAGCAAATTGAGCTGCGGCAAGATGTCGAGCCCAACCTGCCCCCGGCCATGGGCAACTACGACCTGCTGCTGCAGGTGTTTACCAATCTGGTGGGCAACGCGCTGAAGTTTAGCGAACCCGGCGGCCAGGTGATGCTGCGGGCGCACCAGATCGTGCCCCCAGGGGATAGCCCCGGTCACGGGGGCTATATTCGCATCGAGATCTCTGACACGGGCATTGGCATTGCCCCCGAAGACCAGCAGGCGATTTTTGACCGCTTCTTTCGGGTTGAGAACCGGGTACACACCCTAGAAGGCACGGGTCTGGGCCTCTCGATTGTGAAAAACATCATCGAGAAGCACAATAGCCAAGTGCACCTGGTCAGCGAAGTGGGCATCGGCACCACCTTCTGGTTCGATGTGGCGGCCTACCAGCCCGATGTGATCGAGGTCACGGCATCAAGCACCAGCCACAGCACGGCAGCAAAAGGCCTGGTTGCCGCCATCAGCTTGTCTCTTGAAGATACCGCAGCGGTAAACTCTACGGCTGAGCCAGGCTAGCTGCCGCGACTATAGCGATCTCTACCGCAGCAGCTGCCGCAAAACTAAGGGGCTGGCGTTGAAAGCGGGAATGACGCTGGGGTGCTATTTAATTGCTGATCCCTAATCGCCGCCTACGCTGATCGGGGTGCCCACAATGTCGGCCTGGGTCAGGTCGACGTTAACCAGCGAAGCCCCGGTGACCTCGGCAAAGTAAATGTGGGCCTCGGTGAGATTGGCCTCGTCGAGGGTAGCGTTTTCGAGCAGAGCGTTGGTCAAGAAAACGCGGGTCAGATTAGCGCCGGTCAGGTCGGCCCGGCTGAGGTCAGCCCCTTCCAAATTAGATTCAAATAGAGTGGCCCCCTGCAAATTGGCATCGCGCAGGTCGGCTCCAATCAGGTGAGCCTGGGTAAGGTCAGCGCCTGACAGGTCGCAGCCCTGGCACAGGTTGGTTTCGAGCAGCTGCTGCACGTGGGCCGGGTTCTCGGCCTGGGCGGGCATTGCCAAGGCTAAGGGAATCGCGATCGCAGCCCCGGCAAAAATAGAGAGTTTCATGGAGGTATCCTCCTTTGTGGATGATCAGTGCCAGAGCAGATCTCCCTCTCGGATCTAGCTGGCGGCAGTAGCCTGCAATATCACTTTGAAAATGTCGTCTAAAAGACGTCGTCAAGACTCGCCTGTACTTCAACGATCCAGAGGAGAGGGCTAGAACTTTCTCTGGGAGCCAGTTCTTGACTATCGCAGCACTGTCTCAACTATATCGGCGGCATTGGCCCCTGCCATCGGCAGTAAGATAGGTCTTACGCCACGCTACCCCTTGATCGTAGCTCTTCATTTTGGCCGCCAGGTCAGGATTACCGTACCGTTAAAGAATCGACATCTAACCCATGCTCACCCTGATTCATCAGCTCACCCCGGCCCAGATCGAGCAGCTGCACCAGATGTATGGGCAAGAGTGGTGGAGCAAAGAACGCACCCTGGCTGACGTGCCCACCCTGCTGAGCAATAGCGACCTGCTCTTTGGCCTGTGGGATGAGGAGGCGCAGCGGCTAGCGGCATTCTCAAGGGTGCTGACCGACTGGGTGTATCGGGCGATCGTGTTTGATGTGATTGTGGCGGCAGACTATCGCGGCCAAGGTCTGGGGGCAAAGCTGGTCGAGCAGGTCACCACTCACCCCCAGCTCGCGCAGGTGGAGTGCATTCAGCTGTTTTGCACCCCCGAGATGCAGCCCTTCTACGAAAAGTATGGCTTTGGCCAGGCGGAGCAACTGCTGATGGTGCGATCGCGCGGGTGAGGAGTGAGTGGATGAGTAGATGGGTAGGGGGTGGATGGGTGGTAGGGGCAGACCTATGGGTCTGCCCTGGCGAGGGCTGGGTGGCTGGGTGCGTGAGCGCGTGGATAGATTCGTCGGGCTTAGGTTGTCAGGCTGCGGGGCAGCACCAGGGCGGCGGGGGCCGGGCACACAATCACCATAGGCTCCTGGGTGCGCGGATGGGGCAGCGCTAGGCGATGGGCATGGAGGTGATAGCCAACGTCACCGGGGACGGGAACCGTGCCATCTGCAGCGGGGGCAACCGCGATGGGCAAACCGCCAACCCCATAGAGCGGGTCGCCCAGAAGCGGAAACCCCGCCGCCGCCAGGTGAATGCGAATTTGATGGGGTCGCCCAGTGCGAATAGTAATCTCTACCAGGGTAGAGTCTGGCCTGCGTTGAATGACTTTTCCGTCGCTGTAGGACGGTAGGCCCGTAGATGAGGCCGCGTACACATACCCCAGCGCGGGGTAATCGACTTTGCCAATGGGGGTGGTGAGGGTGAACTCGTCGGGCAAGTCGCTGGGGCCAATC
>JBBSLR010000506.1:0-2941 GCA_038255045.1 Phormidesmidales cyanobacterium | reverse complement strand
CGGGCAGCGGTGGAATCCGGGTTAGCCACATCAGCGCCCAGCCGCAAAATATGCCCGACCCGGTCAGCAGCAGCAGCCAAAGGGTGATCCACACCCACTGCCAGGGGTTAACCTGGTGGTTTGGCCCTGGGCGCTGCCGTAGACGGGTAGCCAGGGGCGAAGATGTCGGTGTAGATGCGGCCATGGGGTCAAACTACCGAGAGCGAGCAGTAGAATCTAAGGTGCCGGTGAGGTGCGAACCCTGCCCGAGCGGCTCACAGTCTCCCCGAGGCTCAAGATTCGGTGGGCCAAAGATGCTGACACATTGTAGAAGCAATCTCGAGACTTGATCGTAGATTTCTAGTTGAGATGTTCTGGCTCAGATGCTCTGGCTTAGATGCTCTGGGCATAATTTGGAGAAATAGGACTTATCCATGGCGCGCCGTACACCACTAACCTGGGGCCTTGCCACCTGGGGCATTAACCGAAGCCGGCTGGCGTTTTGTCTCACCGTCGTTTTGGGCCTGTTGGCCGCCCCCGGGGCGGCCAGCGACCAGCTGCGGCAGTTTCTGATCAGCCGCAGCTGCGCGGGCTGCGACCTCAGCGGCACGGTGCTGGCCGGAGCCAACCTCGACGCGGCCGACCTAACCCAGGCCAACCTGGCCGGGGCCAACCTCTCCCGCGCCCGCCTGCCCAGGGCCAAGATCACCCAGGCCGACCTCGGCCGGGCTAACCTGCACCAGGCGATTTTGAGCGAGGCCGACCTATCTGGCTCTAACCTGGCGGGGGCAAACCTGAGCGGGGCCATTCTCTCCGGCGCTCAGCTGGTTGAGGTCAGCGCCCCCCGCCTCAACCTAGAGCAGGCCGAGGCCCGCAACAGCAACTGGTACGGCAGCGACCTCAGCGGTAGCCGCCTAGACGGGGCCACCTTTGCCCAGGCCGGGCTGTCGGCGGTTGACTTGAGCAATGGCACCCTCACCGACGGTCAGTTTTACCGAGCCAACCTGATTGGCATTCGCCTCGATGGCGCTGACCTGACCGGGGCCGACCTGCGCGAGGTGTTGCTGCGCGATGCCTCGCTGACGGGGGCCAACTTCACCAATGCCGACCTGCTGGGGGCCAACCTGGTGCGCACCGACCTCAGCACCGCGCGGTTTTGCAACACCCGCATGGCCAACGGCGAGATCAATAATCAGCACTGCGGCGACCGGTAGAGCGATCAAATTGTGACCCGTGCCCCAGGTGCAGGTTTGCCATCGCGATAACGCGCTGCTTACCCTGGTGGTTACCCTGGTGGTGGGGAATGCGCTGACGTCGCCCCTGCTGACTGGGTTTGCTTACCCGTTAAATCGTATCTTTGGCCGTCGCTGAGGGCGCACTGGCCCCAGCTATCGTTGCCTTAGCCCGTGCGCCCAGGTGCTGCGCTAGATAATCGCTGGCTTCAGCACTGAAGTCGGCGTGAGGCGTTCCCGATGGAACGCTCCCTGCCAACAAAACCTCTCAGCCCCAGGGCGATCGCGCCCAGCCCCACGAGTTTGAACCGCGCCCGCCTCAGTCTCCGTTGATCGCCCAGGAGCTGGGGGCCGTAGGCGGCGGTATTGCCGGAGCAACGCTACCCCCTACCCCATGAAGCAATTGACGGTTCAGCAGCGGTTCAAAGCATTTATCACCTATATCAAAGCGCTACTAGTTCGCCACTATCGATCGCTGCTGCTGCTGCTGCTGGGAGTCATTGTTCCCCTTAAAATTTTTGGAGAACTGGCGGAAGAGGTGTGGGAAAAGGAAGGGGGGTTCCCGTGGGATGAGCCGATCCTGCTGGCCATTCACTCGACGGCTGCGCCTCAGTTAGACACCGTGGCCATTACCCTGACGCAGTTCGGCGTCTTCTGGGGGGTTGTGCCAGCATCGGTCATCATTGCGCTGGTTCTGGGGCGGCGGCAGCGCTGGCGATCGCTCACCTACTTCCTCACGACCGTGGTCGGGGGTGGAACCATCAACATTGCCGCTAAGCTACTGCTGCAGCGGGTACGCCCCACCCTGTGGGAGTCGCCCGCCCCGGAACTAGACTATGGCTTTCCCAGCGGCCACGCTATGGCGAGCATGACCTTTGTAGTGGCGCTGGTTATTTTGCTGGGGGGCAACCGCTGGAACTGGCTAGTGGCTACCCTAGGCGGGCTGTTTGTGCTGGCCATTGGCTGGACCCGGCTTTACCTAGGGGTGCATTACCCCAGCGATATTCTGGCCGGCTGGACGGCCTCGATCGCCTGGGCCGTAGGGGTGTCGCTGGTGATTAAGCCCCGCCCGATGAAGGCCCCACCCGATGCGCTACCCGAGTAGAGCATTGACCCCATCGGCGGCCCGCCAGCGCAGCAGCCGGTTGTCGTGGGCGTCGCTGTAGACCATGCTGTCGTCGTGGGCGAAATAGACCGGGCCTTCGCTATGCACGGCTCCATCGGCCAGCTTTTGCAGCGTGGCGTCGGGGTGCAGCAGCCCATGCAGGCGATCGTCGAACACTTCGATCCCCTGGGCTTGGTTTATCCGCGCCCAAGAGACCCAAGAAGAGTCGGATGACTTCAGCAGATGGATTCATTTTGGCAACCATCAATTTTACATCGCGTTATATGCATCTCAATCAGTCCCATCTAACACGGGTAACATTGACCACGTTGGTCTTGGCTGGAGACGGTGGGGCCTAACATCGGGCATTTCTTATCCGCACAAGCAGCGGTACGACCCGTGGGCGAGAGTGGCGCAGCCAAAGCATTATCGGACCGTGGAGCCTGAGTGAGCAACAGCGTCGGTTCCGCCAACCCCATTCTGTTTATCGCCGCCATGATCGCCGGGTCGCTAGCCCACCAAGCCCTTACCCACCGCGCCCAGGTTTGACCCAGCCCCCGGGCTTAACCTAAATTTGTGCTGCGACCGGCGAAAAATTCGCTACCCTAACGGTCGTATAAGGCGT
>JBBSLR010000505.1:0-2960 GCA_038255045.1 Phormidesmidales cyanobacterium | reverse complement strand
CACTTGCCCTCAAACTGGCGAAAGTCACCCTCCACCATCGAGAAACGCAACTCCTGAGGGCAGGCTTCGACCATATCGAGCACCACTCGGGCGCAAAACTTGATGTTGAGAAAGCACTGGGTACCCATCTGCTCTAGCCGAATGCCCCCTTCAGGGTGGCTGAGCCGCTTGCTGCAGGAAAGGTTAGGAATAAAGCTGGCCAAGTTGTCGTAGTCGGTGAGCACCTGCCAAACCTGGTCAGCGGTAGCGGGAATATTGGTAAAGGCCAAAATGCGCCGCTGCTGCCCTTCTAGCTTTTCGGTGTGAACAGTGACATCGGCAGCCCTAAAGACTCGACTCTTTGCCCTAGCTCCGGCAAAAGTCTCAGCGGCGAAGGACGCTGTCTTGAGGTTAGTGGTGTCGGGGATGTTTGCAGTCATTGGTTAAAACCAGCTGTTAGCGGTGCAGTTTAGCCAGGCTGCCGCGCCTGTGCTCAGAATACCAGCAAATTTTGATGGCAGGGTGTTGCCCCGATGAATTCTTGCCCTAGGAACCATAGATAGATGGGTCATGGCGTTCAAACTGTAGGGTGAAGCAAGTTTGCCAGAGCTGGCCATTGCTGGGCTGACTCGATACCTTAATGGTGCCCCCCAGACGCTCCATTAGCCCACGCACCAGGGCCAGCCCGGTGCCAGTACCCGCAATACCGTCCTTAGTGGCCTTAGATCCCCGGCGAAACTGGTCAAAAATGTGGGGTAAATCGTCGGCCTCAATGGCCATGCCCAGGTTGCTAATCTGTAGGGTCACGCGCCCGTGGGGGGCCTGGTTGTCGGCCAAAGCCAGGGTAATCACCGTCTCAGGGGCCGAGTATTTACGGGCATTCTCCAACAGCTCTTGCAGCACCTTCGTCAGGCTCTCTGGATCGGTAGCCAAAATCACTGGGGCCGCAGGCAGTTGGCAATCGAGGGTGAGTCGCGCCTGTGACCAGGTTTCCTTTGACTGCCCAGCCAGGTTGGTGAGCAACTGCCCTAGATCCGTAGACTGATGGGCAACATCCTGGTGGGCAACGGGTCTAGCCCCCAGGGTTTGCAGCATTAGCAGGTCGTTGACCAGGCCAATTTCGCGGCTGCACTGCTGCTCCAAGATATCTAGATACATGGCTGAGCGCTCGGGGGTGAGGTCGGGGCGGCGCAGCATGCGAATGGCCAGCATCATGCTGGTGAGGGGGGTGCGCAACTCGTGGTTGAGGGTGCTGAGAAAGTCTTCTTTGAGGTGCTGCAGGTAGCGCAGCTGCTCGGTGTGGCGCTGGGCCTGCCCCTGTAGGTATTGCTGGTGAAAGGCGATCGCCCCCAGGCTGGCTAGGTTAGCCTGCACGGTTTGCTCTAGCCCCAGGCCAGCCGCACCCAGCAGCAGCATGGCTCCCTGCAGGCCCGACCCATCTACGGCGATCGCCGTAGCGGCAGCAATTGATCGCAGCCAGCTTGGGGGGCAGTTGTCGGCTTGCAGCAGCTCCGCCAGACCCTGGCGCCACTTACGCCAGCCCTGACCCGCCGCCTGACTCGAGGATTGATCGAGGGTCTGCCCAATGAGGCCGAGGGCCACTCGCCGCTGCCGATCTAGAAGAGCGTCGGTCTCGGTTGCCCCCAGCCGATGGCTGGTGGGAGGCTTGCCCCGGTGCCAGCAGATATAGATGATGTCGTTGGTGGCGGGGTAGTGGCACAGTAGTAGGCAAGCTCTGGCCCCCAAGTGGGTGCCTAGGACCTCGGCTAAGTCGGGCAGGGGGCTAGGGCCATTGAGGGTGGCGGCCAGGGCGTGAACCAGCGGCCAGCTTTCTCGATGTTCACCCCCCTCGCGGCCCTCGGCTAGGGGGGTGGGCCGCGAGGCCCCGGCGGATAGCATCCCCTCTGGGGGGCGGGCTTGGAACAAAACCGGCGAGTTTTCAGATGCCATGGGCAGCCATCGAGCAACATGTGCCTAATTTCCTCGGCCGAGGGCAAGCTGTCAGCATGGCTGGCCTTACCCTCGACCTCCTTTAGCCTATCGACTCGACACCGGGGCAGTATCCGTGAATCCGCCAATCTTTACTACGGCCCTGCTGCCGAGAAATCCGCCATCTCCGTGCGATTGCAGCCGCTGTTTGACATTCTCTTTACCGCTGCCCAATATTGCCCCTACCCTAATTTTCAGCAGGACATTAGTATTAATGAAGCCTGGGCCAAGACAGCGAGGCCCTGGCGAGGCGAACAGCGGTTTTTTAGCGGGGTTTCTATGGCACGGTCATCAAAGCCTTCGGTCTCGCCGGTTATCGGCACCGTCAAGGGGCCGGGGGAAGACGGTAACCAATATTTGTTCATTACCGCCGACAACCGCCAGGTCAAAATTGGCGAGTTTGTCTACTATTCAGTTGATCTAGCCGATACGCCGGGCGCTCAAATCTTGGGCAAAATTTCTGACCGCCGCCTGATTGACCACCTGCCCGATCGCCTCTTTGCCGACCCCGATATTGACCCAGAGGCGATCGCCGCCCTGGTTGGCTTTGCCCACCCCAACCCCGAAATCTACGAAGTCACCGTCGATGTAGTGGGCCACTTTCACCCCGCTCTAGGGTTTATGAACCCCCGCATTGCCCCAGACCCCGGCGCTAAGGTGCGCCTGGCCGACGACGAGAGCCTGCGCCAGATTATCAACAAAAAACAGCAGGAAGAAATTGGCTCAGCCCACATCGGTTCCCTGCTGCTGCGCCCCGGGGGGCGGGTGCCCGTGACGCTGGATGTGAAAGAGCTGGTCAGCACCCACATGGCGATCTTGGCGGGCACCGGCTCCGGCAAATCCTACACCGCCGGGGTGCTGATCGAAGAATTGCTCAGCCCCTATAACCGCGCCGCTGTGCTGATCTTTGACCCCCACGGCGAGTACGGCACCCTGGCCGACATGCGCGGCCACCCCAGCTTTGCCAGCGACGACGGCTACAGCCCCGAGGT
>JBBSLR010000504.1:0-2983 GCA_038255045.1 Phormidesmidales cyanobacterium | reverse complement strand
CCAGTGGATGATGGTGGTGGGCATTGGCCTGGGTGGGGTGCTGTTGGCCATTTTTGTAAACATTGCCGCTGCCGAAGCGATCGCAGTGCCCCTGGGGCAGGTGCCAGCGATGCACCATCTGGCCCAGGCACCCCCCGATGTTGCCCCCGCCCCCGCCTTGGAAGCGTTACCCAGTGAGCCCCCCGCCCCCGAGGCGGAAGCTAGCTCTGCTCCCGACTTGATCTTGCAGCTAGACGGCATGCTAGGCCCCCTGGTGGATGCGGTGGGCCTGCTCTATCTGATTGGCGACATTGTACTGCTGGTGATCGCAGGTACGCTGCTGGTGGCCTTTTGGGGCGGGCGCTATTCGCAGTCGTGGAAGCTGATTGCGATCGCCGCCTTTTGTCTTTACATCGCCGATATGTTCTTTGCCTACGCCGTCAACACTGACACCTACGTAGAAGGCAGCCTTTGGGAGGTTTTTTGGACGTTTTCGGCGGTCTTTTTTGGCCTTGGGGCAGTGGTAGAGCATGCCGTTTCGGTGAATTCTCGCCGCAGCAGTCGGCGGCGACGGGGGTAAGGCGGTTTGGGGCTCTAAACCCGGAGCACAGAAACCTGAGCCTAGCCCAGCGGATCTAAGCCCAGCGGAGGAATCTTGCCTGAGAGAAAACGCTAGATCCTGAGCTGGACTTGGTATGGCCTTAAGATGTTAGATGGCATTGTTACGGAACCCACGGCATGGCACCCAAAAAGCTGACTGAGGCTGACAAGACATCTATCTTGAGCCTGTACCGCCAGCCCCAGGAGACAACCTCAACCCTGGCGGAGCGCTACGGGGTCAGCAACAGCACCATCAGCCGGTTGCTCAAGGCCAGTCTGCCCGAAGCCGAGTACAGTGTGCTGATTCAGCAAAAGCGCGGCTCCACCGATAAGGCCGTGGTTGTACCCCCAGCCCTGCCCGAAGCAGAGCCGATGCTGCCCGAGGAGGCAGCGCCGACAAAGCCCAAGGCCAAACCCCGCAGCCAGAAAAAGGTCGAGCCTGAGCCGGTGGTTGAGCCTGAACCGGTGGCAGAGCCAGTCTTGGCAGACCCAGAAGCCCCTGAAACAGAAGCCCCGGCAACAGTGTCAAAACCGGCTCGCAAGCGCCGATCGCGCGCCGCCGAGCTGCCCGCAGAAGAACCGGCGGAAGAACCGGCGATCGCGGCCGAAGCAGCCCCTGAGCCGACTCAGCTATCGCTGCCTGACCCTACTGACCCTGACCCTGCGGCGGCCGAAGCCCCCGAAAAGCCCGCCCGCCCGGTGCTCAAGTCTGCCCAGACCGCCCCTGCCAAAATCATCGAGTCACCGAGTGACGAAGCCGCCCTTGACGACGACTGGGATGATGCCCCCGTGCTCGGCGACGACTATGACGACGACGACGGCGACAGCGACGACGACGACGGCGACGAGGCCTACGCCTGGGAGGGCCGCGATCGCACCACCACCAACCTGGAATCCCTAGAAATTTCACCGCTTACCGCCGAGGCTCTGCCGTCGCTGTGCTATGTCGTAGTAGAGCGCACCTCTTCAGAGCTGGTGGTGCTGCCCCTGAGCACCTTTGCCGAACTGGGCCAAATTCCTGAGTCCGAGGGCGATTCGCGCACCCTGCCCGTGTTTGAAAACCAAAATGTGGCCCGCCGCTTTTCGCGCCGTAACCAGCGGGTGATAAAAGTGCCCGACGGCGCCCTGCTGCAAACCACCAGCCCCTATCTTCAAGCCAAGGGCATTACTCGCCTGTTCATTGACGGCCAGGTGTTTTCTATCGGCGAAAACCCGGTGGCGCCCGCTGCCGACAGCTAGCCCAGGGGCTAGCCGCGACGAACTTTGCCGAGCAAGTCATCGCGGGCCTGACGAATTTCTTATGATCTCCCCATACACTAGGCTCAAGAGCATGGCTGGATAGCATTATCGGGGGGAGCTATGGATCTACTGCTGCACGTTGCCATCGGCATTGGCCTGAGTGCCGCCGCTGGCTTTAGAATTTTGGTGCCCTTTTTAGTTGCGGGCATTGCCGCTCACCAGGGCTATCTCACCCTGGCCCCCAGCCTGGCCTGGATGGGCAGTACGCCCGCCCTGGCTGCTTTTGCCATGGCGACGCTGCTAGAGGTGTTGATTTACTTTGTGCCGATAGTCGACAACCTAATGGATGCGGTGGAGCTGCCCGCCGCCGCGATCTCCGGTACCGTGCTCACCGCCGCCGTCACCGGGGGCGACATGAACCCCTTTTTGCAGTGGAGCCTGGCGCTGATTGCCGGGGGCGGCGTGGCCAGCGGCACCCAGGCGTTTACCGGGCTGGCTCGGCTGGCCTCGACGGCGACGGCGGGGCCGATAGGCAACATTGCCGTATCAACGACAGAGTTGGCCAGCTCAACCATCCTTTCGGTACTCGCGATCGCCGTGCCAATTCTGGTATTGATAGTAGTAGGTGTGCTGATGTACCTGCTGTTTCGCCGTCGGGGGCGCAAATGGCGTAGCCCTAAACTACAGTAGCTACAGCTTTGCCCAACGTCAACCATCTGGAGCCAGTCATGGCCAATAGCCAACTCACCGCCGCCACCAAAAAAGCCTTTAAACACCATTTCGAGTCGATGGTGCCGCTGCTCCTGTCTGAGTGGCCCCAGCTGACCGAAGCAAACCTGGCAGCCACTGAAGGCGACGTAGACTCGACCGTGGTCTATATCAGCGGTGAAACTGACCGCACCAAAACCTTGGTGCGTCGCCAGATCAATGAGTTGGCCACGCTGGTTGAGGTCGATGCCCCAGCGCCGGACAAGGTTGCGGCCAATGGGGCGTCATCGTCAAGCCTTGAGCCTACTGGGCCGCTGGGGGTAGATAAGTCAAGCATTGACAATCTGCTTGACGACCTCGAAGCGCGCACTGAGAACCTGATTCAAGAGCTCAAGACCGAGATGCTGCCCGAGCTAGAGAAACGCGCCCGTGGCAACCTCGGTCAAAGCCTGCTGAT
>JBBSLR010000503.1:0-2992 GCA_038255045.1 Phormidesmidales cyanobacterium | reverse complement strand
TGGCTGTTTTTCGCGGGGTTTGCAATCTGCCCTATGAGTATCGTACCCCAACCCACAGGCACACTAAAAGGCCACATTAAAAAGGATTCATTCCCCCTCTTCAAGCGTTGGGTTTTGCTTCGTTCTACCCCAGCCTACGCCTGCTGCTTAGCAAAGAACTGTTTCTCAATCAATCGGGTCGCATCTTTTGCACTCAGGGGTTTCGCAAATAGATAGCCCTGCCCATATTCGCACTGCATCGCCGTCAAAATCTGCTGCTGGGCTAAGGTTTCTACCCCCTCAGCCACCACATTCATGCCGAGGGCATAGGCTAGGGTAATAATGGCCTGCACGATCGCAGTTTTTTCGGTACTAGCCTCTAGGGACGCAATAAAGGATTGATCGACCTTAAGGGTGTCGAGCTTAAACTGATGCAGATAGTTGAGCGACGAGTAGCCCGTGCCAAAATCATCCAGGCTGACCTGCACGCCAACCTGCTGTAGCTCGGCCAAAACAGTTTTGGCCAGGGTCGTGTTTTCAATCAGGGTGCTTTCGGTGATTTCTAGCTTGAGGCGGTCAGCGGTTACCCCGGCTGCCCCGAGGCAGGCTTGAACGTGCTGGGCCAAATTGGGCTGAGAAAAATGACGGCTAGATAGGTTAACGCTCATGGTCAATGGGGGCAGGCTAGGCCACCGATCTTGCCACTGGCGCATTTGTTTGCAGGCGGTTTGCAATCCCCACTGATCGAGGGCCACAATTAGCCCAGTTTCTTCGGCCAGGGGAATAAAGTCAGCCGGGGACATTAGCCCCAGAGACGGATGTTGCCAGCGCACCAGTGCTTCAAACCCGACTAAGTTGCCCTGGGCTAGGCTGACAATCGGTTGGTAGACCAGCCTAAACTCTTTTCGGTCTAGGGCTTTTCGCAGGGCTGTTTCGAGCTGCAAACGAGCCACCATTTGGTCGTGCATGGTGGGGTGAAAGCCAAAAATTTTGGCGTTGCCCTGAGACTTGGCATGGTGCAGGGCCGTCTCAGCATCTTGAATTAATTGCTCTGGCGTATGGTGAGACGGTTGGTTAAGGGCAAACCCTATGCAAGCGGTCAAAAAAATCTCGGTTTGGCCAGCGTCGAAGGGTTGTTCAATGACGGATTGCAGCGTGGTAGCTACGACCATGGCGGTGTCTGGGTTGGCCATCGAGGGCAGCAAAACGGCAAATTCGTCACCGCTCCAGTGGGAGACGATTAGAGATGGGTCAAGCTGGTGCCGCAGGCGACGGCCAAAATCCATTAGCAGTTGGTCGCCGACCTTGTGCCCCAGGGTGTTGTTAACGGCCTGAAATCGATCAATATTGAGCAGGACTACCCCGATCGACTGGGGAGCTAAGTCACTGACTTGCATGGCCTGGCTCAGCGCTTGCAAAACCTGCTGACGGCTGGGCAACCCCGTCACCAGATCAAATGCTCGAATATGCGCCAGCAATTGATCGGTTTGCTGGCGCTGGCTTTGCTCTCGGTGCAGCTGCTGCTTGAGTTGAAACAGGTTGACCCCGAGCGCGACCTGGGCGGCAATTTGCTCAATCACGTTGATCGCGTTGCCAGGCCAGGGGCGACTGTGGGCCTGGCGAAACCCCATTAGGTTGCCCCAGCGTTGGCCTTCGCACACCAGGGGTGCGACGATGCCGTCGTGCATTTGGTCGATCTGTAACCACTGCTGCACATCGGCGGGCAAATTTGCCCAGGAAAGCGGATCAAACGACTGGGCCTGGCGGTCGGTGCTGCGGCTGGTATCTTCCCACTGTAGGGAGGGCAGGGCGTGGTCAATGGCGGTGGCGGCCCTGGTGCTATAGGCAATGGCTTTAAGCTGAGTCCGACCTTCGGTATAGATATGGCTAATGGCGACCAAATCGCAGCCCAGAACATGACACAGCCCCTCAGCGGTGGTTTGCAGCATGTGGTCTAGGACAGGTTCTTGATGAATGTACCGGGGCAAATCAGCGATAAACTGCCCCAAAGACTGGTTGCTGGGGTCAGGAATACTGAGGTGATCGGTAGGGTTCACATGAGTCCCATGAGGGATGACGGTGCTTGTTACGGTTGATAAAAGTAGGTTTTTCGTGGGGCCTGACTCTAGCATAGAGCTACCTGGGGTGTAGGCGTGAGGCGAATTGTGTAGCGCCCAGGCAGTACTAGCCGGGTAGCTGATCGGAGCGCGCCGCCGAGGTCTGAATCTAAAGGTGCGCTCTAATCGGGCAAACATGCTCGGGATCACGGCGATCGCGACTTTCTTAGCCTAAGCGCCGGGGCCTTGTTTCTCTATCAGGAAATGCCTGGGAAATCGGGGGGAATAACCCTGAGCTATAGCCCGGCTATGGGCTAATCAGGGTGGCCAGGGTGGGCAGCAGGGTCGCCACTGCGATCGGAGCGGTGATCTGTCTAGCGGCAGTGGATGGGGCAATGTCTAGGCTCGAATTGGCGGTAATAATCGGGGTTTGGGGGCTAATCTGGTGCATGCGTTTGACCATCGCCTCGCCATTGAAGGTGGGCAAGGTGAGGTCGAGCACCACGGCCCCCAGCTCGGCCCGATGCTGAATGAACAGGGCGATCGCATCGGCCCCTTCCTCCGCCACTAGCACCCGGTAGTCGTAGCTCTCTAGCAGGGCGCGGTGCCACTCGCGAATTGGGTCATCGGCCATCACTAAGAGCACCAGGGCGTTGCCGCCCTCTAACCCAGCGGGCAAAGGGTCTACAATCAGCGCTGCTGGCTCGGCGATCGCCGGGAGATAGACCTCAACGGTGGTGCCGCTGCCGGGCTGGCTATGGGTTTTGAGCCAGCCGCCGTGGTCTTTGACCAGCCCCTGGGCGGTAGAGAGCCCTAGCCCCGAGTGGCCAGCCTGGGCGCGGGTGGTGAAGAAGGGTTCGCCGCTGCGATCGCACACCGCCGCCGTCATGCCCGTGCCGGTATCGATCACCGTCACTACCACGTAGGCCCCCGGCAATGCCTGCGGATGGTCGGGC
>JBBSLR010000502.1:0-2993 GCA_038255045.1 Phormidesmidales cyanobacterium | reverse complement strand
TGGGTGCCAAAATGCTCCCCCCGAAACCGACAGGTCACCGTTAGTTCCTGCGCCGGTTCTTTGACATCAATCACCGCCACATTGTTCGACAGGGTATCGCTAACCCAGTGCACTTTCGCCGGCACATTGACCTCTAACGAATACCCCAGCAGTCGCCCGCTGTAGTTGCCCCGAGGCAAAAACATCGCTCGGTGGGGGCCAAAGGTTACCGGCTTGGCATAGCGATAAGTGGTGACGTGCTCAACTTCGTAAATAACCGACATGGAGGCAGACCTAAAGCAGATACGTCATTTCTATAAGCTAGATAGGGTTACCACGCCGCCAGGCACATTGCGAATAACAAGCTCATAACCCTCCATCAAGCCCATACCCACCGGGCAGTCGGCATCGGCCTCGTTGACCTCAATGGCGCGCTCTTGGCCATCCCAGATGATCGACGCCTCATAGACATTGAACAGGCGGACGCTACCATCCCCCAACATTCCTTGCTGTTGCATATACCAAGTTAATTGCAGCTCCAAAGTTAACGCAGGTGAAAGCGTCAAAAACCCGGTATATCCGGTATCAATAACCGCATGAATAGTTTTAGCTTGTTTGTTATCACCAATAACAACAAGCTCCACAATTGCTTCACGCTCAGCATTCACCTGCCCAACAATCATTAAGCTACACCAGGGGAATGGGCCCCAAAACGATGGACAGCCTGATATCCAACCCGGAGACCAAAAATTTGGGCATCAGGATAGCGTTTCAGCAGCAGCTTGGCCGCGGTGAGGCTGTCATCGGCAACTTCATAGGCACCTGTCTCAATGTCAATTGCTACAATCCTGCCGTGGTTGCCTGCCTCAACTTCAGACTTAATCTGAGAGGCATAGATTTTGTTACCCCGGTTGGCAAACTCTTCTTGACTATATCGAGGCTCTCTGTTTGCCATAGCAGATTCTACCAAGAGAGAACGGTGCGATATTAAGAAGCACCTGCTTTTTATTTTATCCCTACATTCTAGAGGTCGCCTAGGAAAGCCCAGCGGTGATGCTGTTGATAGCTGCGGTAATTTGCCTGAGTGGCTGCGGCTCAATAATATAGGGCGGCATAGTGTAAATCAGGCGGCCAAAGGGGCGTAGCCACACCCCCTGAGATACAAACTCGGGCTGCACCGCCGCGAGATCCACAGGGGCATGTAGTTCGACCACCCCGATCGCCCCCAATACCCGCACATCTTTCACCGCTGGCAGGTCGCGGCAGGGGGCTAGCTCCTGTTTAAGCTGGGCTTCTATAGCAAATACCCGGTTGGCCCAGTCATAGCTCTCTAGCACATTCAGATTCTCCAATGCCACCGCGCAGGCCAGCGGATTGCCCATAAACGTGGGGCCGTGCATAAACACCCCGGCTTCGCCGCGCGCAAAGGTTTCGCTGATGTGGTCGGTGGTCAGCGTTGCCGCCAGTGACATAAAGCCCCCGGTCAGCGCCTTGCCGACGCAGAGAATGTCCGGGGCAATGCCAGCGTAGTCGCAGGCGAAGAGTTTGCCCGTGCGGCCAAAGCCCGTGGCGATTTCATCGAGAATCAGGAGGATGTTGTAGCGATCGCACAATTCCCTTGCCCGCCCCACGTACTCGGGGCTGTAAAACCGCATGCCCCCCGCCCCCTGCACCACCGGCTCAAAAATGGCGGCGGCAATTTCTCCCTGGTGGCGTTCTAGAATCGCCTCAAAGCTGGCGATATCCCCCTCCTCCCACACCCCCGCAAAGGGAATCTGGGGCGCATCGGCAAAATACTGCTCCACCAGGCTGTGGCGAAACAGGTGGTGCATGCCGTTCACCGGGTCGCACACCGCCATCGCCGCAAAGGTGTCGCCGTGGTAGCCGTTGCGCAGGGTGAGAAAGTGCTGCTTCTGCGGCTCGCCCCGGTTGTGCCAGTACTGAATCGCCAGCTTCATCGCCACTTCCACCGCCACCGAGCCAGAGTCACAAAAAAATACCTGCTGCAAGGGCGCTGGCGTCATCTGCACCAGCTTTTGGGCCAGCTGCACCGCTGGCTGGTGGGTCAGCCCGCCAAACATGACGTGGCTCATGCGCCCCATCTGTGACCGGGCGGCCTGGTTTAACCGGGGATGGTTGTAGCCGTGAATGCAGGTCCACCACGACGACATGCCATCGACCAACCGCTCCCCCGTCTCCAGCTCTAGGTAAACCCCCTGGGCTGACTTCACCGCAAACATCGGCCCCGTATTTGGCATTGCTGCGTAGGGATGCCACACATGGCGGCGATCGAGCGCCAGCAGTTGGTCAGTGGGGATTGTATCCATGAGGCTAAAAGGCTAGTGGACGTATACTCTGAGTCATGGGTTTTCCTCGGCCAACAGCGGCTTTAGCATGGCAATTAGCTCTGGGACATCAATACTGACGGCGTCCCAGATAATATCTGCATCAACCTGATCGTATTGGTGAGCAAGAATGTTTCGCATCCCTACAATACTTTGCCAGGGAATATGGTTATGGCAGGCCCTAAATTCATCAGAGAGTCGATTTGCAGCTTCGCCAATGACAATAATCTCGTACAGAATGGCGGAGCAGGTGCGGCGATCTCTCCCTAGAGCGGCCCGATCAAAACCTTCGGCAAAGCTCAGAATTTCTCTCGCTGCTTGCAACATGTCAACAACCCATTGCTG
The DNA here is from genome assembly GCA_038255045.1 of Phormidesmidales cyanobacterium. Lineage (GTDB taxonomy): Bacteria > Cyanobacteriota > Cyanobacteriia > Phormidesmidales > Phormidesmidaceae > Nodosilinea. The sequence continues at coordinate 324 of JBBSLR010000502.1, read as the reverse complement.
ATCACGCACCATAGACAACCTGCGCAGATGTCAAGATGACTTGACGACGGATGGCATTATGACTTTGCTCAATAGACTTTTTGCTAACCAGGTCAATCTTTCGGTTGAGGATCGTTTCTAGTTCATGCTGCATTTTAGCTAGGGTGAGCAATCCCTTGCGTGCATTGGGCGCAAAAGTGAGCAGCATATCTACATCGCTATCATCTCGAAAGTCATCGCGTAGCACTGAACCAAAAACAGCAAGTTCGGCGATGCCCCAGCGCTGGCAAAATTCCACCAGCTGGGCGGGTAGAATGCCCAGGCGATTGTAAAGTTGGGGGGCTG
>JBBSLR010000501.1:0-3007 GCA_038255045.1 Phormidesmidales cyanobacterium | reverse complement strand
TGAAGAGGATTAAGAGCCGAGTGCGCCAGTCTGCTTTAGCAGACTTTTGCTATGAGCCAAGGAGTTCACTCCTTGGTGGTTGTGGCTTCTAGTCATTTAACTGGAATTGCTCTATGACCGCCGCCTCTTTGACCCAATGGGCACGTCTGCTCAAAAACCAGGGCACCTGGGTGGGGTCGTTTACCCAGCTTGCGCCTAGCGGAGCGGTACTACAAGACACGCCCTCGGAGGTGGCGCTACTGCCCCTCAACCAGGGCAACACCATGCGCCAGACCATTCGCAAACGGCCCCCCGGCCAGCCGATTAGCGAAACGGTGCTTGAATATAGCTCCCTCGGGCGGGGGGTGTTGTTTTGTCAGACGGGTGCTTTTTCTCAGGGGTCGATTCAGCGCAGCCCGGTAGGCGAGTTTGGGGCCGAGCTGGGCCTGATCCACGGGGCGGAGCGGCTGCGAATTGCCCAAATTTTTCCAAAGCAGCCCACCCTAGGCAGCCTGACGCTCATTCGTGAGCACTTAGCAGGCGCAGAACCTGCTGCCCGCCCAGATCTATCGACGGCTCAGCTGATCGGCACCTGGCTTGGCGAGGCCGAAACGGTTTACCCCGACCTCCAGCCGCCGCAGACTGTGGCCACCCGGCTGGAGATTCAGCCGGTGGGGGCTGACATCACCCAGAGCCTGTCGTTTGGCAACAGCCCGATTATTCAATCCTGGGGCCAGCAGGCTGGCTCGGTGCTGCGTTTTGACCAGGGCAGCCAGCCGGTTACGGTGCTGCTGTTGCCCAGTGGGGCGTCGGCCAGTTTCCCCACCGAGATTCAGTCGGGGCAGGGGTTGTTTCTCGAAGCGGGCTGGTTGATTACCCCTAGTCTGCGGCAGCGGCTGATTCGCACCTACAACGCCCAGGGCACCTGGGCCAGCCTGACGCTGGTGACTGAGCAAAAACAATAAAGCAACCGTTCTAGCGATGGCTACACCAAACCAAGTCCAGCTCGGGATCGATAGTTTTCCTCCAGGCAACGATCCATTTCTGTACTTGGCTTTGGCTTATTCTCCCAGTACCTCCAGCACCACCTTGGGCTGTAGCTTGGTCTTAAACCACACCACCTGGGCCGGGACGTTGGCGATATCCACTCCGGCTTTCTCCAGGTTGAGCCGCTCTGACACCGCTAAAATCAGGTTGTCGCGCCCCGACTTGCGCACCTGGGCAAATTTTTTGCGCAGGTACTCGGGCCGCCAGTAGCCGACAATTTCTAACAAATACTCGCGTCCGTCGGGATGCACCAGGCGAAAATCAGGAATCATCACGCTGCCGGGCAGAGGCACCAGATCGACCTCTCGCTCTAGCCGCCAGGGGGTTTTGGCGGGCCACCGGGCCACGAAAGATTCTTCGATCATGCTGTCGTAGGGTTTGCCGGGGGGGTAGTGGGTGACCAGGCCGCAGCCGCTGTCGAGGGTAAACTGACGCGGCTTTACCTGCTGGGTGTAGCTGTCTTTCATCTGCAAGGTCGCCGTCAGCCGCCACTTGCTAACGCGCAAAACGGCGGGGATCAGCTTGGCGATATCGACCCCGTAGCGGGTGCTGGGCTTAAACAGGCTGGAGGGGCCGTCGATGGTGATGGTAAACCCCTGATCGGCGTCGCCCTCGATGTAGGTCATCAGCCGAAACAGCTTCAGGTAGCGAAACATCAGCTTGTACTCGCCGGGGTCGTTGCGGTATAAGTGCATGACCAGGTCGCTGGCCTTATAGAACACTCCCTGGGTTTGCGACAGATTGTAGCGGTGGATCAGGGCGTCGGGGGTCGGGGCCTCAAACTCGATCAGCATGTGGTTGTCGGGGCGATCGGCGTATAGCCCCTGGCGCAGGTCGGCCACCGAGACTTCGCGGTCTAGCTCCTCAGAGAGCCGTTGCCCCAGCGCCTGGAGGTAATCCTCAGCCGCAGCCGGAGACGGTGCTGCCTGAGCGGCTAGGGCAAACACCCGCTGCCGCAGTTCTATCGGCTCCAGCGGGCTAACCGCGTCAAAGGTGGCAAAGCTGTTGCGCAGAATGTGGGCCAGCCCCCGCTTGATGCGGTAGTTGGTGTCTTCGCCTTCGAGGTCTTGCAGCTGGCGGTTGAGGTCGCCCTGGGTGCGGCCCACCTGCTGCTGAAACAGCTGGATCAGGTCGGCGGCGATCGCCCGATTCGCCCCATCCAGCGCCAGCCGCTTGGGCTGCAACCCCTCCCCCTGGTACCGATAAATTAACAGCTCGCTAGGTAACGTGGCGCTCACCTCCCAATTGGACAATCAGGTACCGAACTTCCCTCATGCGGCGCTGGATGCCTTGAGAGCTTTGAGTCGCTGAATGCCGAGATCGGGGCTATGGTCCTGCTCGGCTTCGGCGGTGAAGGTGTAGTCAAGCCAATCGGAAAGGTATCGATTTTGACTGTCATGGTACCCCAAGCTCCTTGACTCAAGGCCACTGGGCACACACCCGTTGCCCCTTCGGGAATGATTCAGCCTAGTATTGAACCGTAGTAAATGACAGCCCTATGCTCAACTTTCAGCCCCTGGGCTTTATTCAGCAAGCGCTTCCCACAAACCTGGGGGTGATGGCCTACTACACCCCCGGCGGCTGGCCCTGGCAGATTGAGGCGGCGGCCCGCCCGCCCCTGGTGTTTCTCCACAGCCTGGGGGGCGGCTCCTCCGCCTATGAGTGGTCGCAGGTCTACGCTGCCTTTGGCACCACCCACCGGGTGATCGCCCCCGACCTGATCGGCTGGGGCCAGTCAACCCACCCTGTCCGCGCCTACTCCACAGAAGACTACTTCTATATGATTACCCACCTGCTTGAGTCGGTGGCCGAGCCTCCAGCGTTGGTGGCAGCCACCTCGCTCACCGCCGGAGTCGTCATTCGCTTGGCAGGGATGCGTCCCGATTTATTTAAGGGGCTATTTCTGGTGTCACCCTCGGGCAACAGCGACTTTGGCCGCGACTACAAAACCAGCCTGCCCGCCCTGCTGGCCAGCATCCCC
>JBBSLR010000500.1:0-3008 GCA_038255045.1 Phormidesmidales cyanobacterium | reverse complement strand
CGATTTTGACCTTTGCGCCGCTGGGGCTGGCGATCTTGGTCAACCGGCGGCTGCGAGGCATGCACTGGCTGCGGGTGGCCTACTACTCGCCTGTGGTGGTGTCGATGGTGGTGGCGGGCATTGCCTGGCGCTGGCTCTACGCCGAGACCGGCCTGTTTAACCAAGTCCTGAGAAGCCTAGGGCTGACCGAGAACGGTATTCCCTGGCTGACCAGCCCGGCCATGGCGCTGTTTAGCGTCATGGTGGTGACGGTGTGGAAGGGGCTGGGCTACTACATGGTGATCTATCTGGCGGGGCTGCAGGGCATTCCCCAAGACCTGTACGAGGCCGCAGCGCTAGATGGCTCCGACGGCTGGCGGCGGCACAGGGATATTACCCTGCCGCTGATGAAACCCTATCTGGTGCTGGTAAGCGTGATCTCTGCGATCGCCGCCACCAAAGTCTTTGAAGAGGTCTACATCATGACCCAGGGCGGCCCCCGCAACAGCTCTAAGACCGTGGTCTACTACATCTACGAGCAGGCCTTTCAAAAGCTAGAGATCAGCTATGCCTGCACCCTGGGGCTGGCGCTATTTTTGGTGATTTTGGTGCTCTCAGCCCTGCGGTTGGCGGTTAACGATGGCACCAAACCCCTGACCTAGGCCACCTGGGCGGGCTGAGCCAGGTCTAAACAACTGACCTGTACGTCCTGCACTTCAACGTGGGTGGTGCCTTCGGTGTTCAGTGCCAGGTCAACGAGCTGATCGAGCAGGTCTAGACTCTCGACGTGACCAATGAGAATGACCGCTGAGCCGCGCTGCTTGACGGTGAGTTGCCGAACCGCGCCGCGCCCCACCTGGCTGTGAAAGCTCGCCTGAATGCGTTTGGCCAGCCCGTAGTAGTCGTACTCGCCGCCTAACCCCACCCGCTCGGGGGGAATGGCCGATAGCTGAGCGCTCGCCTGGGCGACATAGTCAGGCTTGGCGTAGCAAACCCCACGAATGGTGTGGCCCACTGCCATCGACGATTGCACGATTTTAGCCATTTGAGTCTGCCCCCTTCTGTCTGTTAGACAAAAACCAGCTTTTGGACAAAAACCAGCACCTACAGCCACGGAACCACTACAACCCAGCCTTAGGGCCAAACCCTATCTCAAAGCTCAGCGGTAGATGCACAACCCTGACTACCATTAAGTCTGCTCCGATTCCGCAACAAACTTAAAGATATTATGAATCAAAAGACATTATGAATCATATTACGGGTTTCCTAGCTAAGTTAAGTATCATTTACAACCGTTAATTACCTTGATCGGGGCAAATTTACTGTTGCAGCGACACTGGCTTATAAAGATTTGACCAAGCAGTTCGACTTATGGGTTTGACCTGGGCAGGCGGCCAAAGGTTCCCGACCCGGAGAAAGTAAATTAGCTGCGGCTCAGGGCAATAGCGCCAGATGGCCCCAGACTGGCGCCAAAGCAGCACCTAGCCCTTAACATCCTCAGTCAGCAGGGCTACGGCGTAGGCGGCGATGCCCTCCTGGCGACCCACGGGGCCAAGGGTTTCGTTGGTGGTGGCCTTGACCCCCACCTGGTCGGAGGCGAGGCCCATTTTGCCCGCTAGGCGCGATCGCATCGCCTCGATGTGGGGCTTGAGCTTCGGCTGCTCGGCCACCACCACCGAGTCGATGTTGCTGATCTGCCAGCCCCGCGATCGCACCATGGCATTGACCTGCTCCAGCAGCCTGAGGCTGTCGGCCCCCGCCCACTCCGGGTCGCCGGGGGGAAAGTAGAGGCCAATATCGCCCAGGCTCAGCGCCCCCAGCAGCGCATCCATGATCGCGTGGGTGAGCACATCGGCATCGCTGTGGCCATCTAGCCCCAGGTGGTGAGGAATGGTGACGCCGCCGAGAATGAGCGATCGCCCCGCCACCAGCCGGTGAATGTCGTAGCCGTTGCCAATTCTAATGCCTGTCATGCCGCTCCTTTACTCCTGTGGTTTACCAGATTTCAAGCCCCTACAGAATGGCGCATCGCTGCGCGGATGCACCCTACAGCAGCCCATCCCCCCACCTACTCATCCCCTGCCCTGCCCTCCCGCACCCACTGCTCATAGAGATCGGGCCGCCGCTCTCGCGTGCGCTCTCGTTGCTGCTCACGTCGCCACTGGGCGATCGCCTGGTGATTGCCCGACAGCAGCACCTCCGGCACCGCCCAGCCGCGAAAGCTGGCTGGGCGGGTGTACTGGGGGTAGTCGAGCAGCGGCGTCTCAAAGCTCTCGTAGCGCAGGGAGTCGGTTTTGCCCACGGTGCCGGGCAGCAGCCTCACCACGCCATTGATCAGCGTCAGCGCCGGAATCTCGCCGCAGGTGAGCACAAAGTCGCCCAGGGAAACCTCCCGCGTCAGCAGATGACTCACTCGCTCATCGACGCCTTCGTAGTGGCCGCAGATTAGCACCAGCTGATCGCAGGCCGCGAGTTCTCGAAATAACCCCTGGGTCATGGTTTCGCCCTGGGGGGTGAGCAAGATCACCTCGCGCCGAGGCAGCACCGGCAGAGATTCTACCGCCGCAAAGATCGGGTCAGGCTTCATTAACATGCCGACCCCGCCGCCGTAGGGTTCGTCGTCCACCCGGTGGTGCTTATCCGTTGTAAAGTCCCGTGGATTGGTAAGATAAATTGCTGCAATTTGGCGCGCCAGGGCTTTACCAATCAGCCCTGACTCCAGGGGTGAGGTAAAAAAGTCTGGGAACAGGCTGACAACATCTACTCTCAGATGGGAAGCCCCCGAAATGCCAGTTGTCATAACCTAGACTGCTGAGGCCCGAAGACCTGGTGGGTTGAGTAAACCTGAGCCAAGTCCAGAAGTGGAGTTCTGTCTGTGGTAAACCTGATCCAAGTCCAGAAGTGGAGTTATACCTGTAGGAAAACTACAGATCCCGAGCTGGACTTGGTACAAAGCTACAGATCTCAAGCTGGACTTGGTATATAACGCTCTCTATCATGCAGTAATCGAGTCTAGGTAGCAATTCTCG
>JBBSLR010000499.1:0-3017 GCA_038255045.1 Phormidesmidales cyanobacterium | reverse complement strand
AGGCATCCTCTAGCTGTTGCCAAACATCGAGGTCGAGGTTAGTCTCAGCCCCAGACTTAAACACCAAGCGTTCATCGGCAATCTGCTGAAGGTCTAACCACTGCTGTTCGGGCAACCGTTCGGCCAGGCGCGACACCGCAGACCGTAGCTCCACCGCATAGGTCGAGCCAGCGTAGGCTTCCAACATCCTGGCCCCCAATGTGAGGGCAAAGAGTTCGCCCTTGGTCAGAGGGACAGTCGGCAAACGCCAGTCATCCTCGGTGTAGTGGTAGCCCTGGTTCCGGGTGAACTTCAGCGGTGCATGGAAGCGATCGCGCATGAAGGCTAGGTCATCCCGGACAGTGCGCTCACTCACTTCCACAGCCTCAGCCAGGGTTAAAGCTGTCTGCCGCTCTGGGTTGCGGATAAGTTCGTCGATTTTGAGTAGTCGCTCTAGCTGGATGCGCGACATCAGGTTTCCTTGGGTTGTATGGCGACCATCCTAGTCAGCTAACCCGGCAAAAAAGCTTCCGGGTTGCAAAGATTTTCAGGTTATCCCCAGAACATGCGTAAAAAGGTTGCTGAGCATTCTGAGGCGACAGGCTAGCTATCTTGGCTAAATCAAACTGGCTATGAAGCAGATAGCGCTTGCGAGGCTTATGAATGCTCAAACAGAGCTTTAGGAAAATCTACTAGCTATATCTACTGAACCAAGAATGCCCATCGGGACAGCAAAACACCCCCTTCACATGCCTAGTGTCACCAAGCAATCCCATAGTGTGCCGGACGTGGACAGCCGCCCTGAAAAAGTACGGTTATACCAGTGTTTCCGGTAGTCCACTCGATGGAGGTTCGCAGCTGATTGACTGACAAAACTCCTGAAACCCTTGCTCTACCGTAGGATGGGTTAGCGCCAGCGTAACCCATCTAAATTGGCTCTGGTGTTGGGTTTCGCTTCGCTCAACGCCAACCTACACCACACCTTTTGTCAGTCAATCGGGGTTCGCAGTTAGTTGATATGAAAAGACGTAATTTTCTAGTTATGGCGGGGATTGGATTGGTAGCCGCTGCTACTGTTGCCCCTTTTGCTTCAGCTCAGATGTACAGCGGCAACACCGTCTATAAAGTGATGCGTTCCAATGGCACAGCCCAGGTGATTGTGGCCAACCGCACCCCTGGGGAAAGCCTGAGCATATCCTGGGGCTACATCATCGAGGCGGGTTACGGCTAATGCCTGTGGTCTGGTCGTGCTGCGGGAATTGAGACAATTCATTCGCCCACAGGCAGAGACTGACTCGCTGGATACGAGGCATGTCCAAATCTATCCATCTGTAGCATTACTCAAGGCCGTGGCTTTTGCCCACCACCCAGCTGCGGCGAAAGAAGCGAGCCAGACTGGTTTCGCTCAGCGTTAGACAGATCGGTCTGCCGTGGGGGCAGGTGCGGGGGTTGCGGGTCTGCTGCCAGTCGTCGAGCAGGGTTTGCAGAGTGGCGAGATCGAGCGGGGTGCCGTTGCGAACGGCGGTGCGGCAGGCGATCGCCACCTGGGCCGTATCTAGATTGCCGCCGAGGCTGAGTTCGAGCAGGGCATCGGGCAGGTCGGGGCGATCGCACAATGGCTCCGGCGCGGCGCGAATTGCCCAGCGATTTGGCCCAAACTCTTCAGCTTCCAAGCCCAGCCGTTGCAGTTGCTCAAGCTGCTTGCCAGTCAGCCCTTCTAGCACGACGGGAGTGGGTAGGGGCACCAGCCGCCACTGGGCTTGCAGCCGCTCGTAGAGCACCCGTTCGTGGGCGATATGCTGCTCGATCAGGCACAGGCCATCGGGCTGCTCGGCCAAAATGTAGCGGTGGTGGATTTGGGCGATCGCCCTTAACCCACCCACCCGTTCCCGGTAGGGCAGCTGATCTGACAGATCGGCAGTGCCGTAGGCCCCGCTCGGTTCCGCCGTCTGGAGCAGTTGGGTGACGCGCTGCTGCTGGCTAGCGTCGGGCCGAGCGGCGGCGTGCTGCCCCAGCAGCGTCTCAATGTGGCCTTGGCAGAGCGCCGTCCACTGGTCGAGCTGGTGCAGGTATAGGGTGCTTTTGTCGGGGCGGCGGTTCCAGTCGATGGCGCTGGGGGCAACGGTCAACTGCACAAAGGCTAGGGGGTAGCGGTGGCGGGGCAGGGTATAGCGAAAGGCATTCATCATGCTTTGCTCTAGCTCGGGCACCGTCACCAGCCGCCCGTTTACCGCTACTTTTACCCAGTCGGGTCGGGGGCGGTGGCAGCGATCGGGCAGACCAATTAGGCCGTAGATGCCGGCCTGTAGAGAATTAAGAGAATTATCGTTACCCTCGGCCCAGGGGACGGTTTGCCCACCTTCGTGCAAATCGCTGGCGTTGACGGCCCGCACCAGCTGGGGCACCAGCCCTCGGGCGGTGGGGCTAGGGGTGAGGGTCAGCCAGGGGCGATCGCCCACCTGCACCACCCAGGTCACCGTGGGATGGGCCAGAGCGCAGTGGTAAATCACCCGCTGCACCTGGCTCAGCTGCCGGGGCAGCGTTGGTAGTCGCTCCCGGCGAGCGGGCCAGTTTTTAAACAGATCGGTAACTGTCACCACGGTGCCCTGGGCCAGGGCCGCCGGGGTGGTCTCTAGGGGCTCGCCGGTCGCCGAGTAGGTGACGCGCCAGCCCGACTCGGCACCGGGGGGGCGGCTGCAAATCTCTAGCTGGGCCACCTGGGCCAGGCTGTGCAGCGCCTCGCCACGAAAGCCCAGGCTGGCGACCCGCCATAGGTCAGCCTGGGTGCGAATTTTGCTGGTGCTGTGGGGCACCGCAGCTTGAAGCAGGTTATCTAGCGCCATCGCCGTGCCGTTGTCGGCCACCTGCACCCGGCCCTGATCGGGCCAGAGGGCTAGGGTAATGTGGGTCGCCTGGGCATCGAGGGCGTTCTCAATCAGCTCGCGCACCGCCGCCGCCAGCGAGTCAATCACCTCTCCGGCGGCAATGCTGTGAATCACGTCTCCGGGCAGCGATTGAATGCGGCTAGAAACAGAATT
>JBBSLR010000498.1:0-3019 GCA_038255045.1 Phormidesmidales cyanobacterium | reverse complement strand
CCCCCTCACCGACCAGCAGCGCGACTTTGTCGAAACCACCCGCAACGCAGGCGACACGCTGCTGACCATCATCAACGACATTCTCGACTTCTCAAAAATCGAGTCGGGCAAGCTCGACCTCGAGACCCAGCCCTTTAACCTGCGCACCTGCCTAGAAGAAGCCCTTGACCTGTTGGCGGCCAAGGCCGCCGAAAAGGGGCTAGAGCTGGCCTATCTGCTGCCCGCCGAGGTGCCTCTGCACCTGCTGGGCGATGTCAGCCGCCTGCGCCAGGTGGTGGTTAACCTGGTCAACAACGCGATTAAATTTACCCCCGCCGGGGAGGTGATTATTACCGTCACGGCCAAGCCCCTTAGCCTTGGCCTCAACCCTCAAACCGAGATTCAGGTGGCGGTCAAAGATACCGGCATTGGCATTCCGACCGAGCGGCTGCATCGCCTGTTTCAGCCCTTTAGCCAGGTCGATGCCAGCACCACCCGGCAATACGGCGGCACCGGCCTGGGCCTGGCCATCAGCAAGCGCCTGTGCGAGCTGATGGGGGGCACCCTCTGGGTAGAGAGCACCGAGGGCCAGGGGTCGACCTTCTTTTTTACCTTGCTGGCCCAGATCGACCCGCAGCCGCCCCAGGTCCCCGCCGCGGCGCCGACCGCCGTGCTCCAGGGCCGCCACCTGCTGGTGGTCGACGACAACGCCACCAACCGCAAAATTTTAGAGCTACAGCTCAAGTCGTGGGGCATGACCGCCGTGGCGGTGGAGTCGGGGGAGGCCGCCCTGGTGACACTAGCGGGGCAGCGCTTTGACCTGGCCATTCTCGACATGCAAATGCCCGAAATGGATGGCCTTACCCTGGCCCAAACGATTCGCCGACGGTTTCCCCAGCGACCGCTGCCCCTGGTGATGCTGACCTCCCTAGGCTGGCCCCACAGTGCGGCGGAGCACAGCCCCTTTGCCGCCTACCTGACTAAGCCGGTGAAGCAGTCGCAGCTGATGGCCACCCTGGCCTCGGCTCTGGTCGGTCGGCCCCAGCCGGTGCGGGTGATGCCTCGGCCTGCGCCCAATGGCTACGACACTACCCTCGGAGAGCGCTACCCCCAGCGGATTTTGCTGGCCGAAGACAATGTGGTGAACCAAAAGGTGGCCCTGCAAATTTTGCGCCGCCTGGGCTACCGGGCCGATGTGGCGGCCAATGGCCTAGAGGTGCTGACGGCGATTGAACAGCAGCCCTACGACCTGGTGCTGATGGATGTGCAAATGCCAGAAATGGATGGTCTAGAGGCGGCTCGGCAAATTGTTCAGCGCTGGCCTGGCGATCGCCCTCGGATTGTGGCGATCACCGCCAACGCCATGCAGGGCGATCGCGATCAGTGTCTCCAGGCGGGCATGGATGACTACCTCAGCAAGCCCATTCGCATTGACGAACTGACCCGAATATTGCGGCACTCGGCGGTGCCCCCCCATGGCTCAGCACCCGCCCCGCCCCTAACCACAGCGGCGGTAGATCTGACCGTTTTGCGTGACTTTGCTACCACGGTGGGCGGCGATAGCCCCGACTTTTTGGGCGAAATTATTCTCAGCTATCTCGACAGCACCGACCAGCTGCTGGCCGACATGTCCACCGCCTACCGCCAGCAAGACTGGGTCACCCTAAAACGGGTGGCCCACACGCTCAAATCGAGCAGCGCCACCGTCAGCGCCACTGACCTGGCTATTCTCTGCCAAGCCCTAGAGTCGGCCTTAGACGATGTAACTGATGTAACTAATGCCGTCGCCCAGGTAAACACCGCGCCGGGCCAAGAGATCTGGGCGAAAATTGTGGCAATTCAGCGGGTTTCTGCCCAGGTTAAGGGCATTTTACAGTCTGCTTTGAGGTCTCAGGAGGTAACCGGCTATGTCCATTCAGCCTGAGTCGGCCGTGATTTTGGTGGCTGACGACGATCCCTTCATTCGCCATATGCTGACCCGCTACCTGGAGCATGAGGGCTACCAGGTGGTAGAAGCTGCCGATGGCGAAGCGGCCCTAAAGCTGTACTTTGACCACCTACCCGACCTGGTGCTGCTGGATGCGCTCATGCCTGGGGTCGACGGCTTTGAGGTGTGCCAGCGTCTGCAAACCAAAACCCAGGGCAATCTGGCCCCAATTCTGATGATTACGGGGTTAGAAGATGAGAAATCGGTGGATCAAGCCTTTGCCATCGGCGTGGTCGACTACGTGACCAAACCGATTCACTGGGCCGTGCTGCGCCAGCGGGTAAAGCGGCTGATTCACCAGCATCGGCTCGAACGTCAGCTGCGAGAGGCCAACTACCAACTCCAGCAGCTAACGGTGATTGACAGCCTCACTCAAGTGGCCAACCGCCGCCGGTTTGACGAGTATTTGCTGCAAGAGTGGGATCGGGCCCTGCGAGGGCACCTGCCCCTGTCGCTGATCATCGGCGACCTCGATCACTTCAAACCCTACAACGATCACTATGGTCACCAGGCGGGCGATCGCTGCCTGCAAGCGGTGGCCCAAGCCCTCGACCACTGCATCAACCGCGCCAGCGACCTGGTGGCCCGCTACGGCGGCGAAGAATTTGCGGTGATCTTGCCCAACACGACGATGGCGGGGGCAATGCAGGTGGGCGATCGCCTAGTTAAGGCTATTCAAACCCTGGCGCTGCCCCACGCCACCTCCCCCACCGCCCCCGTCGTCACCCTCAGCTGTGGGGGGGCAACTGTAATGCCCAGGGCCGACTATTTGCCCGCCGACCTAGTACTTACCGCCGACCGGGCGCTTTACCAGGCCAAAGGCTGGGGGCGCAACCAGTTTAGGGGGATGGCGGTGGTGCTGCCGACCCCCGAACCATGGTGCAGTGCTAAAACCTAGGGGAGCGCTAAAACCTAGTGCAGCGTCAAAACTAAAAATTAGGGTTCGCGTAGGTTGGGTGAAACGAAGTGTTCGCGCAGCGTCTCCAGAGGAGAAACCCCAACAGCAGTAAGCTTTGTTGGGTTCCGCTAGCGCTTCACCCAACCTACAAATTG
>JBBSLR010000497.1:0-3036 GCA_038255045.1 Phormidesmidales cyanobacterium | reverse complement strand
TCCACCGCGCTCCAGGGCGGCTCTAGCCCAACCAACCTGGCGGCGGTCAAACAAGGCCTGGGCCAGCTGGAGAGCCTCAGCGCCAAGCTCGAGTCGCGCTGTCTGCGGGTGGCGGTGTTTGGCCTAGTGAGCCGGGGCAAGTCGGCGGTGATCAACGCCCTGGTGGGTGAAAATATGCTCGAAACTGGCCCCCTGCACGGGGTTACTCGCTGGCCCCGGTCGGTGTACTGGCAGCTAGAGCTGGAGGGCGACCAGCCCTGGCAGATCGAGCTGATTGACACCCCCGGCCTCGATGAGGTGGGCGGCGATATGCGCGCCGATATGGCCCAGACCGTCGCCACCCAGGCCGACTTGATTGTGTTTGTGGTGGCCGGAGACATGACCCGGTTAGAGTACGAGGCCCTGCTAGCCCTTCAGCGGGGGCAAAAGCCGCTGCTGCTGGTGTTCAACAAAATAGATCTGTATCCAGAGGTTGATCGCCAGGCCGTCTACGACAGCCTAAAAAGCCTGCACAGTGAGCTGGGCGAAGACGGCCCCGGCACCCAGCTGGCCGTAGACGAAGTGGTGATGGTGGCCGCTAGCCCGGCGGATCTCAAGGTGCGGGTCGAATGGCCCGATGGCCACACCACCGAAGAATGGGAACCTCAGCCAGCTCAGATTGAACCGCTAAAATCGGCGCTGCTGGCCATTGTGGCCCAGGATGGCCCGGCCCTGGTGGCCCTCAACGCCCTGCGCAATGCCCGCCTGATCGAGGGCGACATGGTGGGCCACATGACCCGACTGCACCGCGATCGCGCCGACGACACCATCTGGCAGTTTGCCAAGTACAAAGCCGCTGCCGTGGCCCTCAACCCCATTGCTGGCCTCGACCTGCTGGGCGGGGTGGTGATTGACCTAGTGATGATTCGCACCCTGGCTCGGCTCTACGGTTTCCCGATTACGGGCCACGAGGCGGGGCGGCTGTGGCGGGCAATTCTCAAAAGCTCGGGCACCCTGCTGCTCAGTGAGTTGGGCAGCGGGCTGCTGGGGGCGGGCAAAACCACCGCCGCCCTGGTTACCCTAGTCGATAGCCCCTCGGGGATAGCCGCCCTGGCCGGGGCCATGACCGCCCAGGCCAGCGCCGCAGGCTACGGGTCTTACACCGTGGGCAAAGCGGCCCAAACCTACCTAGAGCAGGGCTGCACCTGGGGGCCAGAGGGGGTGAGCGCCACCCTAGCCGCCATCCTCAAAGACACAGACACTTCGGCCACCCTAGCCCGTCTGCGCCACGAGGTCGAGGGCGATTTAGTCGAGGCATCGGCGTCTCGCGGCTAGCGCTGTGGCCGAGCTGGGGCAAACAGGCATTCATCAAGTGACTTTCGCATGGTGCCGGGGTTTTTACCCGCTCCGGCGGCGCTGGCTATATCAGCGGTGCGAGTGAGGGTTGCGAAGGAGTTGATGTCATCGCTCAAGGTCTTTGCCTAAAGCTTTTGGCCTATCAGCCCGGTCAGGCATTGACTGGGCTGATAGGGGTTGAACTTACTCCACGATCAGGGTCTTGGTCAAAATCACCATCCACTGGTTGGGGGCTGCGGCTCCGCTCAGGGTGTCGTTGTTTGGCGGCACGGGGATCGGGTCGCTCCAATCATTGGGGTCGGCGTAGCCGTGGGCGTGAAGGATTTTGATAGTGCGATCTATGCCTGCTCGGCTGCCGTAGAGCAGGTGGCGGATGCGCTCTGGGTGGGGCTGAGGTTTGCTAGAGGCAGACGGCGGCAAATTGGACGCTCCGCTAGCGTCGGGTTCGAGATATTCAAACATGGGTCCTGTTTCCTTTTTGGTTGGGAAGAAAACAGAACACGAAAACCCCAGCCACCCGCTGAGGTGCAAATTGGGGTGGCTAGGGTACGATCTGCCTAGCCTCGCAATCTGCCCGAGAGATTTGCGGGGTTAGCTGTTCGTAGGTGGTGCAAACACCTGCGGACAGCGCCAAGGTCTTCGAGTTCTGTGTGGCCACCGTTCGAGCGAGCGGCTTAATGAATGAGTGTACTGGTGCGATCACTTCTCGTCAACCGTGGTTTAGGGTAAATATCGATTTGAGTTGGGAATACTATGGGCTGACGTAAGTTCTTGAGTCAAATCTTGTGTTACAACTCCATTCTTTAATTGACAAGAATTCCTATGACCCTGGGTTTGGACGTTTGTTGCATCATCGAGACTCTCAAAACCCCAATATTTTGCATTATTCTGTGCAGCTTAATAACTTAGAAGCTTTGGCTTGGGAACCTATTCATCCCAACCATCAAAAAGACCGAGGAAAATTAGCAATTTGGCGTATCGATTGGAATCAGTTTCAAGATGCAAAGTGGGTGAATATTCTAGAAAAAGAGAAAATTAATCAGTCGCTGCACATCTCTGTGGATCATTTTCACGAACACTGGCAGTATGACTTATTTCGATTCAATTGCGAACATTGGGCACGTCTCCTGGCAACTGGAGATTGCCGATGCTGCCAAATCAAAGAATTCAAAAAAATGCAAAAAATTCCAGTCATTGGCACCATTGCTGTGGGTGTCGCGGGAATAGTTACAGGTGCATGGGAGCACAATGGATATGCTCAGGAGTTGATTGAGCAGGAAATACGTCACCTTAGCGATTGCCGATAGCTACTGTAGGTTGGGTGAAGCGCCAGCGGAACCCAACTCCCCTGATAGTTTTCCCGCCCAACAACCTACCCTAAGCGCACGAATTCCTCTGCCTATCCATGCGCTACCGCCGCGCCCAAAACCCAGGGGCCACCTATTTCTTTACTGTCGTCACATACGATCTCCAACCCCTATTCTATGGCGACGAAACCATAGCCCTACTCCGTAAAGCCTTTCATAGCGTCAAAGCAGAGTCGCCCTTCACCATTGATGCCATTGTCATCCTGCCCGATCACATCCACAGCATTTGGACATTGCCCGAAGGTGATGCCGACTTTTCATCTCGGTGGAAGCGCATCAAAGCCCGCTTTAGCCTGTAGTGCCCTGACGGCTACAAGCAACAACAATCTGCCTT
>JBBSLR010000496.1:0-3049 GCA_038255045.1 Phormidesmidales cyanobacterium | reverse complement strand
CCACCGATCACGGTGTCATTACCCGCGCCGCCAAAGGCCAGGTTGTTGCCCGCGCCCACCAAAATTAGGTCATCGCCGCCAAAGCCAAACACAGCGTTATCGGCGGCGGTGCCAATCAAAAAGTTTTTGCCGTCGGTACCCTGCACCAGGGTAAAAACCGGAGGGTTCGTCGGGGCCGCGGCGGGCAATACTGCCAGGGCATCGATTTCCAGTAGGTCAGCTTCGACACTTTGAGCGCCTGTCCCAAGCAATTCGGGCCTAAGCAATTCGGTTTCCAGGGCATCTGCCTGGAGAGAGGCCAATTCAGGCTGGAGAGGTGCGCCCGGTGCGGCGAGCCAGGGCGCTGTCGTGGGCGCGGCGGCAAATAGGCCACTCAGCGCCGTGGGAAACAGGTCGCTGGGTTCGCTAGCGATCGCCCAGGTTCCCTCTGACACATTGACCTGGTACAGCGCCGGGTCACCATTGCCGTCGCGACCGTAGAAAAAGAGGGTCTCCACCGTGGTCAAAGACTGCGGTAGCCCCTGCTTTTCGGCATCTAAATCGGGTTCTAAGGAGTCACTCTCCAGAAGCACCCGTATTCCTGGAACAGCTTCTGAAACAGCTTCTGGAACGGTTTCTGGAACCGCTAGCTTGGCGGGGGCAGCAGACTTTGACGGCGGCACAAATAATTCAGGCATGGCAAGACAGGGAGAAACAACCAACGCGATACTGAATCTGGGCGACCGATACTGGCCCCAGCTTTATCAGGGCTTTATTGAGGGGCACCGGGGTCTATTCCTAATTCTGGCGCTGCGGCAAAAATCCGGAAATTTCTATCTGGTAGCGTTATTAACAATTTATGCGATCACCGTTGCCGTCAAGCTTACGTAAATTTACGGTTAAGCTCAGGTTACATTTTGGTTACATGATGGCGACGCCCCATCACCCGCCCCCCGCTACCCAGGTCTCGAAGGGGCCACAAAATTGAGCTAGGGTAAGCCCCTGGAGACCACCGCCGGGGCTGACCAGCGCCCGGTCAGCTTCAGTGTTATAACCCCAGTTGGCCAAAAACAGCTTGATTTCCCCCAAATCAGGCTGCTGCTGTACCGATTGCAGCGCTTTGACCCGGTCTTCTACAAACCAGAGGGCCGCGCTAGGGTGGGCAGTTTTGATCTGTCTCAGGGTCTCATACTTGGGCCGCTTCACCTCCTTGCCCAGAATTCGATCGGCGGGCAGCGCCACGCCCCCCTGGGCGAGCAACTGCTGAATAAACCGTCCTTCTTTGGTGGAAATAATTACCAGCTCAACGTCTGCTGCGATCGCCTGCCCTAGGCGGTCAATCACGCCGGGGTAAAACCGCTGGTAGCTGAGCCAGTCGCTCAGATCGGCCTGAATCCAGCGATCGCGCACCCCATCCATCGCCTCGGCCAGGGGGGCTTTCTCAACCCCCGCCTGGGACAGCAGCTCTGGCACCAGCGCCGGCCAGCCAGCCAGAATATCCTGCTCAGACACCCCGCTCAGCAGCCCGTAGATCACCAGGGGCATCTCCCAGCCCGTTTCCACCACCGGGCGCAGGGGGTAAAACCGCTCCGCCAAACCCTCCGGCGGGGTCAGGTCACGGGGCTTAAACACTTCCCCATAGGCCTTCCACGCCGACTGAAAATACTCCCGCAGCCCGTCACAGACCACGCCATCAAAATCCAGCGCCAGAATATCAGGAGAAATCATCGGAAAACGGGGAATAGGGGGGCAAGGTGTTGGGTCTCAGGGGTCAGGTTCACGGTTTAAGGTTCTAGGTTACCCCTGTTAAGGTGGCCCAGACCGCAGGTCGGGATCGCCAGATTGGCCGCTGAGCCTAGGACTGAAAGTCCCAGGCTCCAAGCAGAAATCCTCTGAAGCGGATTAAGGACTGGCTACCCCAGTCTGCTTTAGCAGACTTGAGCGATCAGCCAGGGCGTTCACTCCCTGGTGGTCGTAGCCGAAGACCGGCAAATCATCACCGTTCTGGAGATTTTGCTGTATTCGACAGCCACCTTAACAGGGGTAGGTTCTAGGTGTCGGGTTTTGACGGTGGCAATCCACTCACTCACCCACTCACCTAACCCTCCACCGCCCCCTGCCGCCGAATCAGCTGCTGCACCGCCGTCAGGGTGCGATTTAGCTCTGGCCCTCTATAGGTGGGGTGAGCTGCGTAGGCCTGCTGCTCTTGCTCTAGCATCCGCACGTCTTCGCGTACCAGCCGTCGCAGCACAAAGCTAGCGGAATTGGTGAAGCTACGTTTAAAGAACCGCCGGATTGCCAGCGGCGTCTTGCGCAGCTGGGGGAACCGCCCCAGCGACGTAAAGTGCAGCAGGTAGGCGCGGGTGTGGGTCTGGCTCACCGGGCAAAACAGACAGTAAATTACGAAGTCATCCCCCAAAGTTGATCGCCAGTGAGGGTAGTGGTAATACACATCTAGCGGCTCGGGGTGCAGCTGCCGCAGGGCCGGAATAATTAGCTGGCTGGCCGACCAGATTTTGTCGATGCGGTAGTAGCTCTGGGCGTCGTAGTGGGCGTGGACGTGGGTATCGTCGGCCTCTAGACCCGCCAGCACAGGGTTGGCCCACACCTGGGCACCGCCGTGGAGATGGCCGTGGTACATGTCCATTAAATTCTCAATCAAGAATGAGTAGTGGGCCTGCACATCGATGGTGGTCAGGGAGCCGATAAAGTTGAGGTGCTCCCACTCGGGCACCCCTAGGGGGGCAACCTGCTGCGCCAAGGCCGCCTCACCGGGGAACAGCCAGATAAAACCATCCTGCTCTTTGACCGGGTAGTGGTGCAGGGCGCAGGTGGGCAGCTTTTGCTGAGGCTCTAGGTAGGGCACGTGGGCGCAGCTGCCGTCGGGGGCAAACTGCCAGCCGTGGTAGGCGCAGGCAATGTTGTCGCCCTCAACGGTGCCCTCGCTGAGCTTGACCTGACGGTGGGGGCAGCGGTCTTCGACGGCGACGACAGAGCCAGCGCGATCGCGATACAGCACAATCGGCCGGTGCCACAGGGTCACCGCCAGGGGCTTAGCGCCCAGTTCTTT
>JBBSLR010000495.1:0-3053 GCA_038255045.1 Phormidesmidales cyanobacterium | reverse complement strand
GTCGAATACAGCAAAATCGCCAGAACGGTGATGATTTGCCGGTCTTCGGCTACGACCACCAGGGAGTGAACTCCCTGGCTCCTCCCTCAAGTCTGCTAAAGCAGACTGGGATAGTCGGCCCCCAATCCTCTTCAGAGGATTTCTGCTTGGAGCCTGGGACTTTCAGTCCTAGGCTCAGCGGCCAATCTGGCGATCCCGACCTAATGTTGGCGATAAAGCTGCGGTCGATTTTAAGCATATCGACGGGCAGCTGTTGCAGGTAGCTGAGGGAAGAATAGCCGGTGCCAAAGTCGTCGATGCTGAGACGAATGCCGCGATCGCGCGATCGCAGCACCATGACATCTCCCTGCATCTGGCGCACCGACAACCCCCGTGTTAATTGCTACGTCAGCAGATGTGAAGTGATTAACTTTTCTAATCTCCTGCTGCGTTCACCAATGAGTTGGTTTGGGCTGCGGTCACCACCTGGTCATACCAGGCGTTGGCCAGCTTTTCGGTAAACTGAGCCGCCTGCGGCCAGTGCAACATCAGCTGTTCCCGCAGCTGCTCAAACAGGTGAGGATAGTGGGCCTCAATCCATTCCGTCTTAAAGGCGATCCAGTTCATCACGATGTCAGGCGTCACCTCGGGGTGAAACTGCAAACCGTAGATATTGCTGCCCAGGCGAAACGCCTGATTGGTGCAGGCCTGATTGGTGAGCAGTAGTTTAGCCCCCACGGGCAGATCAAAGGTGTCAAAGTGCCACTGCATCATCGCCAGGCCCGGTGGATAGTCTTGCAGCCAGGGTTCTTCTGCCCCCACTACCGGCCCCACTCCCGGCCCCACGACTGAGAAGAGTGGGGTAAAGCCCAGCTCGGGAATTTCATTTTGGTAGACTCGACCGCCAAAGGCGCGGGCGATCAGCTGTGCCCCCAGGCAAAGGCCCAGCACTGGCTTACCTTCCGCCTGGAACTGCTGAATAAGCTCCACCACCCGCGCCAAGTGGGGAAAATTCTCATCGTCACAGGCATTCATCGGGCCGCCAAGCACAATTAGCCCGTCGTAGGTTCCCTGGGGCGGCGTTGACCGCTGGGGCACCAGCCAGGTGTGCAGCCAGGCTCCCTTGACCTCTAGGTATCGGCCCAAAATGCCGACGGGGTCGGCCTCAACATGTTGAACAACCAGAATATCCATGGGTTAAACCCAGCCTTCAGATCTACGCTCGGGGGTGTAATCTCGCTCAGCCGTGACCAACAAGCCTGGTCTACGTAGCTCCAGAGGCAGCGCGCCAAACTTGTCATATCAAGTTATCCCAGACTTTTTCGAGATTGGCAAATATACCAAGTCCAGATTAGGACGAAAGTCTGATCTGGCAAGTGCTCAGCTGGTCTGACTGGTGGATACCCCGCTGGTGTAGACACCGCCACCAGAACCTAGCCGATGCATCGCTAACCAGCTAGATACAATGGGATTGTGCTGGTTGGATCGATTCTCCATGGTCACGTCAGTCATCTCGCCCCGCTAGGCCGCTATTGGGTGAGTTCCTTCATTGGCCTATTGCTATGCAAGACACCGCAGCAAATCCCCTAGTTGACCAAATCACTGAGCAGCTGTACACCCTCTCGGTGGATGAACTGCGCGTGATTCAAGACTTTGTGGCCTACCTGGCCTGGAAGCGGCGATCGCCGGAGCAGCCCCCGGCGGCCAAAAAATCTGCCGAGGCTAGGGCGATCGAGCGCATTCCAGACCTCGATGACCCCAGCAAGTGGATAACCGTCATCGAATCAGGGGAAGAGGTTGACGTTGATGGTGCATGCCAGCGGTTGAGGGAGCGCGGTTTTGAAATCGAGATACCTGATCAAGAGCCATAGACTGGTAGAAGAGCAAGACCTGCGTGAGTTGACGCCTGATATTCTGGAAATTTTTGAAGACATTAGGCAATCAGTGCTAATTGCAGACCCCTACCGATGCCTAGGATTGCCAAACCACAGCCTCAGAGGCGAGTTGGCCAACTACCGTGCCGTGGAGATCGATTGGAACGGAGTGGCCTATCGGCTGGTGTATCGGATCTACGAAACGCCTGCTCCCAGACGAGTGGAGATCTTAAGCTTTGCGGAGCATGACCCGGCCTACGATCGCGCCCTTGAGCGCAAACCCCGCTAACCGGCTGACGAATTGCTGGGCGATCGCGCCTGTCTCAACCCGTAGCCGCAGCTACAAAAGCGACTTCGCCAGCCTGTTTTACTAGGCTGAAATGCTCGGAGTCGTTCTATGGTCAGCATGTTAACCCAGGTGCAAAGTCTGGCGGAAAGGGCCAAGGCCCTCGGCATCAAGTTTTTCCTAGTGTCTTATACCGATTTGCTGGGGGGCACTCGGGCCAAGCTGGTGCCCGCGTCGCAGATTGCTGGGGTCGAAAAAGACGGCGCATTTTTCTGCTCCTTTGCGTCGAACCTGGGCCTGGGGCCAGAGGCGGCGGAGATCGCCGTGGTGCCCGACCCCGACTCGCTGATTCAGCTGCCCTGGGAACCCACGGTGGGCTGGGTAGCCAGCGATGTCTATTTTGAGGGCGCACCCTTCCCTGCCGCGCCCAGAATGATGCTCAACCGGGTGATCGACCAGGCAACGGCCCTGGGCTATACCTACAAAACCGGGGTTGAGGCCGAGTTTTTCTTACTGCGCCAGACTGAGAAAGGCTACGAAATCGCCGACCCCAAAGACACCGCCGAGCGCCCCTGCTACGACCAGCTCAACCTGATGCGTCAGTTTGACCTGATCTCCACCGTCGTCACCTATATGGAAGACCTGGGCTGGGGGCCGTACCAGTGCGACCACGAAGACGCCAACGGCCAGTTTGAGCTGAACTGGGCCTACAGCGATGCGCGGACGACCTGCGATCGCCACATCTTCTTCAAATACATGGTCAAAACCCTGGCCGAGCAGCGCGGCTTTGTCGCCACCTTTATGCCTAAGCCCTTTAGCCACATCACCGGCAACGGCGGCCACGTGCACAACAGCCTGTGGCAGGGCGACACCAATGCCTTCGCTGAAGGGGCCGACGCGGGCGGGCTTTCCCC
>JBBSLR010000494.1:0-3061 GCA_038255045.1 Phormidesmidales cyanobacterium | reverse complement strand
CGACCGGCCGGAGGTGATTCTCAAAAAGTTTAAGCGGGCTAAAACCGACCCTGAGCGGGGCCTGTGGTTTGACGACCCGGCCCGGCCCGAGTGCAACAACCTGCTGACCCTCTACATGCTGCTGTCGGGGCAGACCAAAGCAGCGGTGGCGGCAGAGTGCAGAGAGATGGGCTGGGGCCAGTTTAAGCCGCTACTGGCCGAGACGGCGGTAGAGGCCCTGGCCCCAATTCAGGCGCGCTATACCGAGCTGATGGGCGATCGCACCTACCTAGAGAGCGTGCTCAAGGCCGGGGGCGAAAAAGCCCGCGCCCTGGCCAACCAGACCCTAGATCGGGTAAAAGTCGCCCTAGGCTACGCCATGCCCCTGTAGCGACCGAGATATACTGGGCCACTACTCCTATCTTTGATCACCTGTAATCAATGCTATAAATCCCCAGTTTTGGGATGCCTAAGGAGGGTTTTTTTGGCTTCTGCACCGTTGGGTTATCGGCTGCGCACGGCGGCGAAGGCCGGTGAGTTTTTAGTCACCGCCGAGGTGATGCCGCCCAAGGGGGGCAACCCCGAGCACATGCTGGCCATGGGGCAGCTGCTCAAGGGGCGGGTACATGCTGTCAACATTACCGACGGCAGTCGAGCGGTGATGCGCATGTCGTCGTGGGCGGCGGCGCTGCTGCTGCAACAGCAGGGCATAGAAGCGGTGTGTCAGGTGGCCTGCCGCGATCGCAACCGCATTGCCCTCCAGGCCGACCTGATGGGTACCCACGCCCTAGGCGTACGCAACATCCTCGCCCTGACGGGCGACCCGGTCAAGGCGGGCGACCACCCCGAGGCGCGGGCGGTGTTTGATCTAGAGTCGGTGCGCTTGCTCAAGCTGCTGGGCCAGCTCAACGGTGGGGCCGATAGTCACGACAAGCCCCTCACCGACGGGGCGCTCGATCTGTTTGCCGGGGCGGCGATCGACCCCCAGTCGCCCAGCTGGTCAGGGCTACAGCGACGGTTTGAGGCCAAGGTCAAGGCCGGGGCGCAGTTTTTTCAAAGCCAGCTGATCACCGACTTTGACCGCCTGGCAAAGTTTATGGATCAGGTGGCTGCAGACTATGATCGCCCCGTTCTGGCCGGTATTTTCTTGCTCAAGTCGGCCAAAAACGCCAATTTCATCAACCGCAACGTGCCCGGTGCCCACATTCCCCAGGCGCTTGTCGATCGCCTAGCCGCCGCCGCCGACCCGCTGCAAGAAGGGGTACAGATCGCCGCCGAGCAGGTGCAGGCGGCCCGCCAGTTGTGCCAGGGCGTTCATCTAATGGCGGTGCGCCGCGAAGATCTAATTCCCCAGATTCTCGACCAGGGGGGCGTGGCCCCGGTGGATGTAACCCTAGCCCAGCGGTAGCGCCTGGGGCAGGGCCACCCGCTGGGCCAGGGGCACCAGGCGCAGATTGCCCGGTGGGGCCAGGGTGAGCCCGCGCCGCACCGGGCGCAGGGGCCTTTGGTTACTGGCGGGCAATTGCAAACTCCACTGACGCAGCACCGTGGCCAGCACCAGCTTCATTTCCATCAGGGCAAAGGCCGAGCCAATGCAGCTGCGGTGCCCGCCGCCAAAAGGAAAGTACTCGTAGGGCGAGTACTGCCGCTGAAGGAACCGCTCAGGGCGAAAAGTATCGGGGTCGGGGTATAGATCCTCCCGGTGGTGCACCAGGTAAATATTGAGAAACAGCACCGCCCCGGCGGGAAATTCGTAGCCCGCCACCGCCAGCGGCTGGCTCAGAATGCGAATGCCCGTGGTGGGTGCCACCGGATAGATCCGCAGGGTCTCTTGGCAGATTGCGTTGAGGTAGGGCAGACTGGCCAAGGCCAGCGGGTCGGGGTCTGGCCCCAGGTGATCTAGCTCTTGGCGAAGTTGACCACCCACCTCAGGCAGCCAGTGCACCCAGTACAGCGCCCAGGTCAGGGCCGAGGCGGTGGTTTCGTGACCCGCGATCAGCAGGGTGATCAGCTCGTCGTGGAGTTCGCCGTCGCTGAGGGGCTGGCCCTGGTCGTCGCGGGCGGCCATCATCAGCGAGAGAATGTCGGTGCGCCCCGACTGGGGCTGCAATCGCCGCTCCTCAATTTCGGCGTAGATCAGCGCGTCAATCTCGGCCTTAATGCGCACAAACCGGCCCCAGGGGCTGAGCGGCCCCCAGTCTTTTTGCAGCCCTGGGAAGAAGATAAAAAAGGCGCTCAGGGGTGTGCCCAACCCCTCTAGCAGGGTGCTCAGCAGCTGCCGCAGGCGCTCGTAGCGATCGCCCTCGCCCAGGCCAAACACCGCCTTGAGAATCACCCGCAGGGTGATCTCCTGCATTGTCGCCCGCAGGTCAAAGGCGCGGCCCTGCTGCCAGCCCGCCATCACCTGCTCGCTCAGGGTGCAGATGGTGTCGCCGTAGGCCCGCAGGCGATCGCCATGGAACGGCGGCATCAGCAGTTTCCGGTGGCGGCGGTGACGCTCCCCATCGATCAGCAGCAGCGAGTTGTCGCCCAGCAGAAAGGTCAGCCCGCTGCCCATGCCCTGGGTCGGAATGTGAAAGTGAGCACTGTCGGCCTGAAAAATTCCCTGAATCACCGCCGGGTCAGCCACGTAGATCGACGGCGGTGGCCCTTCCCCCACTTTGAATACCGAGCCGTAGCGGCGGTAGTTGTCTTCAAAATACTCCAGCGGGCGCAAAATCAGCTTGGGAGCGCGCCGCCAAAAGGGCGCCTTAGAACCGGGGAGAGGAGGCATAAGAAACCAGACGGTGAGAACCTGCCTTGATGCTAGATCATCTCGCCAACCGCTGGCCTACAGAAACCTCTGCACCGCAAGAGCAGCCTACCCGGCGGCGGTGCGCTGCCCCTTGAGGTATTCAAACACCGACTTGTCGCCAATATCGGGGACAAGCGGCTGCACCGCCTTGCGCAGGGCAAACACCAAAAACAAAATCGCCCAGGCCCCTAGCAATCCCTGCTTGGCCTCTAGGGGTAGCCAGCCAAACAGATGCCCCAGCAGCAGCAGCGGCACCAGGGGCGTCAGCAGCTTGGTCTCTAGGCGGTT
>JBBSLR010000493.1:0-3074 GCA_038255045.1 Phormidesmidales cyanobacterium | reverse complement strand
ATGGGGTTAAATCGGGTCAGCCGCAGCAGCGAGTCGGGGAAAAATTCGGCGGGCAGAAAGGCCCCCCCTAAGATCATCAGCGGCACCCCAAAGGCGGCAATCAGGGCGTTGACATCTTCGGTGCGACGGGCAAACTGGGTGCCCAGCACAAACCCCACCCCCACGTAGGCGGCAATGCTGAGGGCCACAATCAGCAGGCTGGCCAAGACCGACCCCTCGACGGTGGCCCCCTGGGAGAGGGCGATCGCATAGACCAGCACCGACTGCCCCAGGCCAATCACCCCGTAGGCGAGACAAATGCCCAAGAAGTATGACACCCCGCTCAGGGGCGAGAGAAATAGCCGCTTTAGGGTGTGCTGCTCGCGCTCGGCCACCACCGTCGCCACGCTGCCCCCCAGACAGCTAAAAAACAGCGCCGCCCCCACCAGGGTAGGCGGCAGAGCATTGCTGTAGGCCACTCCCAGGCTCACCTGGGTGCGCTCCTGCAAAATCAGGCTGTTGAGAATCAGCAGCAGGGCCGGAAACAGGGCCCAAAAAATCAGGCTGCGCTGCCGCCGCCACAGCTCCAGCAAAATGCGCTGGGCAACCGCCAGGGTTTCTCGCAGGTATTTCATGGGCAATGAGTAGGCTATAAAGGCATGTCAATACTACAGCTTTAGCAGACAGCACGGCGGATCCGGCAGCTCTGGCCGAGAGCTACAAATGCTCCCATCCTCTGAGTTAAAGACTGTGCTAGCTTAAATGCCGAGATCGCTCTCCACGCCCCCTCAGGGGCATCCCAGAGGTTGAGTTTGACCTAAGCAACGACCGAAACTTCTGATGAGTCAATCTTTAGAGGGGCTGTTTGCCCAAACCCTGGCTCGCCGCCATGTGCTGAGGCTCTTTGGTGTCGGCGGCATCGCGGCCCTGCTGAGCTATTCGCGGCTGAGCAAGCCCCAGCCCACGGTGTTTCAGCGCGATCGCCTAGAGCTGCCCGCCCAGGTGGGCAAACCCACTACGGCGGTGGTGATTGGCGGCGGGCTAGCGGGGCTGGCCGCCGCCTACGCGCTCAGCCAGCGCGGCGTAGCGGTGACGCAGCTAGAGCGATCGCCCCAGCTGGGCGGCAAGATCGCCAGCTGGCCGATCCAGGTGGGTGAAGACTCGTTCATGATGGAGCACGGCTTCCACGGCTTCTTTCCCCAGTACTACAACCTGTTTAGCCTGGTCAACGAGCTAGACATTCGGCAAAATTTCAAGTCCCTCGATTACTACTCGCTGGTCTACAAAGACCACTACGACCCCGAGGTGTTCCGCCCCAGCAATGCGGCCTTTCCGTGGAATATTGTTGACCTAGCGATCTCGTCATCGAACCGGCTGAAGTGGGGCATTAACCTCACCCACCTCAAGCACCTCCAGGTGTTTCGCGAGATCACCGGCTTCCGCAACCCCCAGACCTACGAGCGCCTCGATCACATGTCCGTAGCCGAGTGGGTGGGCGACGACTTCCCTCGGGGTCTCTACGACCTCTACTTTTTACCCTTTGCCAAGTCGAGTCTCAACTCCCCCGACGTGCTCAGCGCCGGGGAGCTGATGCAGTTTTTCCACTTCTATTTCTTTGGCAACCCCGAGGGGCTGGCCTTTAACGGCACCTGCCAAGACATGGGGCGATCGCTGGTAGACCCCATGGTCGAGGCCATTCGGGCCAACGGCGGCCAGGTGCTCACCGGGGTCACCGTCAGCCAGGTGGCCTGGGATGGGGGCAAAATCGCCGGGGTCACCTACCAGAAGGGCAGCATCGCCACCAGCTCGGTGCCCTTCTGGGTCGAGCGCAACCCGCTGCTGAGTTCGGAGACTATGGAGTATTTTGGCGCGGGCGATAACGTCTACTCTGTGGCACCGGGCGCTAAGACCGCCCTGTCGCTCACCTGCACCCACCAGGGCTGTAGCGTGCAGCGCCAGGTCAAGTTCAGTGAGGGTACCGCCGAGGGCTACCTTTGCCCCTGCCACGGGGCCGCCTACGCCAGCGACGGCGCGGTGCTGGCGGGGCCAGCGCGGGAGCATCTCACCGCGTTTAAGGTCTTGCAGCGAGAGGGCGATCGCCTTCGGCTAATGGCCGCCAACGTTGACCCTGAAGCCCACACAGCCCACGACCTCACCGCCGATTACTACGTCATGGCCGCCGATATTCCCGGCATCAAGGCCCTGTTTGCCCTGTCAGAGGGCACTGTCGAACCCGCCCTTGCTACCCAGGTAGACGAGCTGCAAGTGGCCGACCCCTTTGCCGTGGCCCGCTTTTGGCTCGACCGCGACTTTGACTGGGAGCACAGCTGGTTTACCAGCCTCTCGGGCTACAAGCTCACCGACAGCATCACCCTCTACCACCGCATTCAAGACGACTACATTGCCTGGGGCCAGCGCACCGGGGGCAGCGTGGTCGAGCTGCACGCCTACTGCTACAAAGAAAAAGACTTCCCCACCCAGGCCGATATTCTCAACACCTTTGAGGCCGAGCTGTACGAGGTGGTGCCAGCGCTCAAGGGGGCGACGGTGCTGCACCGCCAGCTAGTGAACCAAAAGAATTTTGCTGGGTTCCCCCCCGGCAGCTTTGCCAACCGACCCCAAACCACCACCCCCGCCGACAACCTGCTGTTTGCCGGTGACTGGGTGCGGATGCCCTTTCCCTGCGGGCTGATGGAGCGGGCGGTGAGCAGCGGCCTGCTGGCGGCCAACGCTATCTTCGAGCGAGAGGGCGTCCAGCGCCGCCCGATTCTCTCGGTGAACCCCGAGGGCGTGCTGAAGATTTAGGCAGTATCCCGGCACAGCAAGATTGTCTTCAGCGATAGGGCAGGTGTGAGATGGATGGATTGGATAGAGAAGCGACGGTCTCAGCCCCAGGTCAGCCCGAAGCTGCGGGCAACGGCCAAGTTTCCCCCGTCTCCCGCGAGGCTCTGGCCCCCAACCTGCCCCTGCGGCAGCTGGCCATCAACCTCAACCACTGGTATGTGGTGGCCCAGGGCAAAGAACTGGGCGCTAAGCCCCTGGCGGTGACCCTGTGGCACCAGCCGATTGTGCTGTATCGCGATCGCGCTGGCTCT
>JBBSLR010000492.1:0-3077 GCA_038255045.1 Phormidesmidales cyanobacterium | reverse complement strand
CTTCCACGACTGCGAATAGCGCCCGCCCCAAAAGGCCACCAGCAGCGTACCTGCGATCACCAGCAGTACAATGTCGCCAATCAGATAGAGCAGGCCCACCGCATCCACCAGAGGTTCTAGCATGCTGTCTAGCTGCAAGATCAAGGGGGGAGCAGAGCTAGCTTCCTCCTCTGGGGCGGGGGGCTCACTGGGTAACGCTTCCAAGGCGGGGGTGGGGGCAACATCGGGGGCTGCCTGGGCCAGATGTTGCATTGCTGGCACCTGCCCCAGGGGCACCGCGATCGCTTCGGCAGCGGCAATATTTACAAAAATGGCCAGCAGCACCCCACCCAAGCCAATGCCAACTACCATCATCCACTGGGGCAGCTCCAGGTTTAAGCGCCGGGGCAGCACCGCCTTAAACATGCCCGCCGCCAAGAAAATATAGCTAAAAATATAGAAAAAGTCGCCCAGAGACACCGCTGGGTCAAGCCCCCAGACCGTACCCCAGATAAAGAACAGCACATTGCCCATGGCGTAGAACAGCAGCCCTAGGCCAATCCAAAACCAGACGTAGCGACCGCTGACGATCTGGCTGCTGCGCCAGTTGCGAAAGCACAGCAGCGAGGCCAAGAAAAATGCGCTAATTTCTAACAGGTTGATGCCCGTCAAAAACCAGTCGGGCTGGGCACCGTCTTCTCCTGGCGCAGTAAACAGCAGAAAAAATAGCAGCGTAGCCACGCCCCAGGCGATGCAAGCCCCCACCAACAGCGGCGTGGACGAGTCACGGGCAGAGGTCGGGGTAGATGATTTGCTCAAGGGTTTACTCCTAACGGAACTCAACGGCGCAACTGTGAACCGGGCAGCGCAATCTCAAACGTCACTCAGCCCCGGCAGTAAGCCCAGCGCAAGGTGAATTGTACCGATTACCAACCCTCTTGGGCCGTCCAGATAGAGGAATCGTGCCAATTAGTCGCGTAGAGCAATAATTCTTAAACTCTTCGCGAGGGGGGCAAGGTTTACGGTTTGAGGTGTACGGCCTGCCGTACACCTCAAACCTTGTACCGCATACCCTCCCCTATCACCTTTAGCCTGGCAGAGGCTTAGATGCTCTGGCCTAAGTCCAAACTTTGCCCGATGGAGACTGCTGTAACCACCGCCGAAACTGGTTCTGCTCAGCGGTGGTCATGTCTTCCACCGCTTCCAGCGCGCGGGCGGCAAAATCGGCGTTGCCAAAGTAGTCTTTGCCCAAGCGGTGCATTTCCTCTAGCAGGCGCTGCAGGTGGTGCTCTTGCCAGGGCGGCAGCTGGGGCATCGCCAGGGGGTCTACGGTGAGCAGATTTTTCACGGCCTCAGGGGCCGTCGCCTGGGGAAATTTCCAGGCGGCAAACACCTTGGCAATGTCATCTTGAAACTGCCGCGCCTGCTTGCCTCCCAGCAGATCTTCCACATCCATATAGAGCACTTGCAGCATCAGCAGACAGGCTTTGATAAACGGGGCCGCTGCCGGGGGGGTGCCGGTGTCACCACCCGCGTCATGGTCAAATTTTTCAAGGCGAATTTTGCCCCAAATGCTGTAGCGATCGGGTTCCTCTAGCAGCACGCAGGCTTTGCCCCGGTTGTCGGTCAGGTCGCGCCACAGCGCTCGAGCATCGTCTTCTTGGGCAGCATTAAACACGCTCAGCAGACGAAAGGTCTGCCCCTGGTAAGACAAAATCGGAATCTGCTGATCTTTCTGCGGATGGTGCATCGTCTTGATGTCAACATCCTGCCGCTTGAGGATAAACATGTTATGGCCTGCTGACTCCTAGCTGAGGTCTCCTAACTGAGGTAAGTACCTGCTGTAGGCGGCGGCTGCAACGGTAGACCGCACCCTTAGTACTGTGTGACGATAAAAATCTGTAAACCCCCATAAACTAAAGGACTGACCGACCAGTGCATTGAGAGACTTATACCAAGTCCAACTCAGGATCTGTTGTCTTTCCACAGGTGTCTTCCCACGGGCAGAACTCCACGTTTAAACTTGGATGAGGTTTATTTTAGCGGCACTGACTGCATTGACAGCAGTTTCATCGCTGTTATGCCAATTATTCTATTCGTCCTAGTCTGCCCTAAGGATCGCCCATACCCCCTAAGATAAAAAGAATGTATCAAAGAGCTTATTGGGGCCATTAGCTCAGGGGATAGAGCAACCGCCTTCTAAGCGGTCGGTCGCTGGTTCGATCCCAGCATGGCCCGTTGTCTGTGGCGTTATCTGGGGCGTTGTCTGGGGCATAGCCTCCCGCTACTGCCTGGGGAATTTTGGGGGGAAGGCTATTTGTTTGAGAAGATTTTAGCCGGAGTACGGAGTTCAATCGGTGTCGAAAGCATGCGTTTGCTAGAAGCTTGCAGTTAGGAAGTTTGGCAAGGGTGCGGGGGCTGGGCAGGGGGCGGATGAAAGCGCTACCCTGGCTATAGCCCCAAACCCCTACAGGCAAACCCCTACAGGCAAATACCTTGGACGATGCAGACCTAAAAGCTCGGCTCAAACGACTAGAGGCAGAGCTAAACAGCGCCTCACCGCCTGCTGCCCCGCGCCCTCATTCTCGCGCTGCCGCCGGCCAGCCAGCGCCAAAGCCCCAGGGATGGGGACAGCGGCTCAAAGCTAATGCCCTGATCCCCGTCTATTTGTTGGCCATTCCCTGGGCTCAGGAGATGGTTGACCAGCTCTTCTTTGGCGGTCGCTGGAACCTGCCGCTGCATCCCCGCAGTCTGGAGGGCATACCGGGCATTTTTCTCTCGGCTATTTCCCACGCCAACTTTGCCCACCTGATTGGCAACACCATCGGCTTTTTGATCTTTAGCTGGCTAATTTTGGCCAAAGGCCGCCGCGACTACTGGATTACGCTGCTGGTGGGCTGGCTGGGGGGCGGGGTGATGGCCTGGCTGCTTGGCCCCAGCAGCGTCCACGGGCTGAGTGGGGTGGTCTACACCCTGTTTGGCTATCTGCTCTGCATTGGTTGGCTAGAGCGGCGGGTGGTGCCGCTGTTGATCTCAATGTTTGTGCTGATCAACTACAGCTACTTTATTTTTGGCATGCTTCCGACCCAGCCCATGGT
>JBBSLR010000491.1:0-3078 GCA_038255045.1 Phormidesmidales cyanobacterium | reverse complement strand
TCACGTCGCGGGTCATCAGGTCGCCAATGGTCTGCTCAGGCTGGCCGGTAACCAGGTGCCGCAGGGAGATAATGCCGGTCATGCGGCGGGCGGCATCGGTGACAAACAGATAGTAGATCGTCTCGCTGACGAAGGCGCGGCTGCGAATGTAGTCGAGGGCGCGCAGAATTGTCCAGTTCTCTTTGAGGGCGACGTACTCGGGAGTCATGATCCGCCCGGCGGTGCCCGCCGCGTAGCCCAGCAGCTGGGCCGTGGCCTCGCGCTCTTGGGGGCTGAGCTGGGTCAGCAGGCTGCGCACAAACTTGGCGGGCAGCTCGTCAAAGAGGCGGGCGCGATCGTCGGGCGACATTTTATCGACGATATCGAGCACGTCCTGCCGTTTGAAGTCTTCGATCAGGGCCTGCTGAATGCTGCTGTCGAGGTTTTCGTAGACCTCGATCGCCTCGCCTTTGCCCAGCAGCCGAAAGGCGATCGCCTGCATGGCCTCGGGCAAGTCTTCAATCGCTTCGGCAATATCCGCAGGCTGCACCGGCACCAGCAGCGCTTTGGCCCCCGGCAAATTACCCTGCTCAAGCAGCACCTGGAGCTGCGATCGCACCAGCTCTTGCAGCTCTCTCCGGTCTACGGTGAGGGTAGTTGGTGTGTTCTGCGCCTCGGTCAATGGCTCGCCCCGGCGATACAACTGCCACTAGTCTAGTGGCCCTTGGCATCTCAGAGAAGCCAAATCGTTAGGATTATTCCCCCAACACCGACAAAAGCTCACATCCTCGCCATTCACCTTCTGCTTTGACCTAGTCAGGGGCACAGCTTTAGCCAACGGCATCCGGCTGAGCCAGCGGCATAATAGGAGCATCGACTGTTTTAGAGCATAGATCTTTAGACCATAGATCATCCCCGCCATGGAACTTGCACCGGCCGCCAACGACCTAATCGACGGGCGCTATCGCCTTCTAGGACGCCTAGGACAGGGCAGCAGCGGCACCACCTATGCCGCCGAGGTGCTGGCAACGGGGCAAACCATCGCCCTCAAAGAGCTTTCCCTCAAAGGTCTGCAAGACTGGAAAAAGATCGAGCTATTCGAGCGCGAAGCCCGCATTCTCAAAACCCTCAACCACCCGGCCATTCCCCAGTACATCGACTATTTTCAGGTCGATACCGCCGATAATCGCTGGTTTTACCTGGCCCAAGACCTGGCCTCTGGCCTCTCCCTGGCCGACTGGATTGAGGCTGGCAATCGAGTCGATGAGGCCGAAGCCCGCCGTATCGCCGCCCAAGTTCTCGATGTGCTGGTCTACCTCCACGGCCTCAACCCGCCGGTCATTCACCGCGACATCAAGCCCCAAAATATCATTCGCCGCCGCGATGGCCACCTTTACCTGGTCGATTTTGGCGCGGTGCAGACCGTCTACCGCGACAGTTTGCGCCAGGGCAGCACGGTGGTAGGCACCTACGGCTATATGGCCCCCGAGCAGTTTCGCGGTCAGGCGGTGCCCGCCACCGATCTTTACAGTCTGGGCGCAACCCTGCTGTTTTTGCTCACCCACCAGTCGCCTGCCGACCTGCCCCAGGCGCGGCTGCGCATCGACTTTCGCCCCTACGTGGCGGTGTCAGAGTCGTTTGCCACCTGGCTCGACCAGGTGATTGACCCGCTGGTGGAGGATCGGTTTCCCTCTGCCCAGGCGGCCCTGACGGCGCTGAGCGCGCCTGCCCCCCTGGCCCGGGCCGGCCCCCGACCGCTCGCCCCACGCCGCCCCCCAGCGGGTACTCGCATACAGGTGCAGAAGTCGCCCACCGAACTGACCATCACCATTCCACCCCCTGGCCTGCGCGGTGAGACCGTAGGCATTGGCCTGTTTGGCCTGCTGTGGAATGGGGGGGTGCTGTTGTGGGCAGTGATGGCGCTCCTAGGCGGCGCCTGGTTTGCCATCTTCTTTGCCATACCCTTCTTTTTAGTCGGCTTTGGCATGATTGCGGGGGTAGCCAATGCCCTGCTGGCCCACGTCAACCTCCGCGTTGATCGCCAGCGCTTTATCCTTACCCGCCGAATGCTGGGCTGGCAGCGCCAGATTCGGGGCCACACCGCTGACCTATCTAAGGTAGAGTTGCAAACTGCCTACACCGATAACGGTCGCCCGGTACAGACCATTGCCCTGCTAGAGGGCATCAACCAGCACAAGTTTGGTACGCCGCTGACGGCGGTAGAAAAAGCCTGGCTGGTGGACGAAATTGATTTGTTTTTGAGTCAGGTTGGGGGCGATCGCTTCTAGCTGATTTACACTGGAGTCAATGCTTCTTAGGTGATTGCCCGTGGCCGTTACCGCTCAAAAACTGACCTTTGCAGACTACCTCGCCTACGACGATGGCAGCGGCACCCGCTACGAACTGGTGGATGGAGACCTGGTGCCGATGGGCATAGGCACGGGGTTGCACGGAGCTATTGCCGATTTTTTGACGGAGCAATTCAAGCTTGCTGCCCAGCAGGCCAGCCAACCCTGGACGGCGAAAGATATGCGCATCGGGGTGCGCTCTCCCCGCAGCACCCGCTGGGATACCTCCCGCATTCCCGATGTGGTGCTACTGCCGATAGAGCAGTGGGACGCTCTGCGGACCAAAGAAGCCATTATCGAACTCACCGACCCGCCGCCGCTGCTGGTGGTTGAAGTGGTCAGCGAGTCGACCGTTGCCACCGATTACCGTGCCAAATACAGTGAATACAGCGTTTTAGACATTCCTGAATACTGGATCGTTGACCCCCTGAAAGATCAGGTAACGGTTGGACGTCTACAGATGGGCCGCTACGACGATGCGGTGTTTACGGGTAGCGATGTGGTGCGATGCGCCGTGTTGCCGAGCTTGGCGTTGACTGCCCAGCAGGTGCTTTCGGCTTCTGTGGGTTGATTAGGAGAGAATGGAGATATGCCTAAATAGTGCTGAATTGAGGCTGGTGGGCAGTGCCCGCCTGATGAGAAATTAACCTGGCCTTCGAATATACCTTGGCAGAAAAACACCGCATTTCCCTTGTCACTGGCCCAGCGCGATCGGGCAAGAGTGAGTGGGCTGAAGCTCTAGCGACTGAAT